>CAJFTG010000022.1 GCA_904419875.1 Candidatus Avimonas caecicola
TTTTCTTCCCCCTGGAGCAGGCCGAGCCGCTGGAAACATAGACCCCCCGCTGCGCAAGGAAATGCATCATCGTTTCGCTGCGGATGCCGGGCACGGACAGGTTGAGGATATACGGCACGCCGTCCGCCGGGGAATTGATTTCAAACTCCCCCCGCCCGGCCAGGCCGTCGGTCAGCCGCCGCCGCAGGGAGGTGAAGAGCGCTTCCTGCTCGGCGGGCGGGGGCAGGGCCTCCGCCGCTGCGCCGAACGCGGCGTGGAGGGGGACGGCTTCGGTGCCGGGGCGCAGCCCGTTCTCCTGCCCTCCGCCGAAGGCGCGGGGGAGCAGCCGCACCCCCTTGCGGACGAACAGCGCGCCGGACCCCTTGGGCCCGTGGATTTTGTGGGAGCTGACCGTCATCAGGTCCAGCCCCCAGCGGGCGGCGTTCAGAGGGAGCTTTCCCGCCGCCTGTACCGCATCGCAGTGTATGAGCGCCTCCGGCGCGGCCCGGCGGACGGCGGGGACCATCCGCTCAATCGGGAACCGGGCGCCGGTTTCGTTGTTGACCATCATGACGCTGACCAGCACGGTGTCCGGACGGCAGGCCGCGGCGATCTGCGGCACGCTGAGGGAACCGTCCCGGCCGGGGGTCAGGCGGGTCACCTCCCACCCCTGCCGCTCCAGCTCTCCGCAGGCCGCGGCGACCGAGGCATGCTCCACCGCCGTGGTGACGATATGGCGGCCGGCGCGCCGCTTAGCCTCCGCTCCGCCGAAAAGGGCCAGGTTGTTCGCTTCGGTCCCTCCGGAGGTAAACACGATCTCTTCCGCCCGGCAGCCGGCCAGGCGGGCCACCTTCTGCCGGGCGGCGGTCAGCTCCCGCTCGGCGGCGGCGCCCAGGGAATGGAGGGAGGAGGGGTTGCCGAAGCACGCGGTCATCATTTCCAGCGCCTTTTCCGCTGCCTGCGGGCACACCCTGGTGGTGGCGCTGTTGTCAAGATAAGCGGTCTCCAACGGAATCCCTCCTGCTTCGTCCTGCCCGGCGCCCCAAAAGGCGGTATCCGCGGCCGGCGGGCCCGCGGGCAGAAGGCAGCCGGCCGGAAAGGCGGGCTCTCCACGGCATGGGGGCGCCCCTTGTTTATGCGTATACGTTAGCAATTTATTATACCCTATATTTTGGGGGCTGACAACCGCCTTTTTACGGCAAAAGGGGAATATTCGCGAAAAAACCGTCGGGCGCCGGCAGGCGGGGAGGGGGATTCTGCCGTCCCTTCTTCCGCGCCTCTGCCCGCGGAAGAGTTGACAAAGCTGTAAACAGTTGGGGAGGAAGGTTTCAGAAGTGTAATTCTATTGTAACCAAAATCGGTGGTTTTCCCCTCCGGCCGCGCGTAAAATAAAGACAGTGGGATTCACAAAGATTCACAAAAAGCGGACGGTTCCCGGGGCGCGTTCCCCGGTGCTGCCGGAGAAAAAGGAGTGACCGTTTGTGAATAGGAAATTTCGGTTTTTCGGCCTGTCGGCCTTGCTTTTGCTGGGGATGGCGACTTTGACGGTCACCGCCTGCGCGCAGGAGAACGGCTATTGGACCAGCCGGGTGGACGAGCAGGGCCAGACCGTTCCGATTTTCGTGTATACCGAGCCGGTGGAGTGGACGATCTGCGAAGACCCCTCCGCGGGCTGCTGCGGGGATGCCGCCGCGCAGGCAGAGGAATCCGCCGTGCCGATCGCGGCGGCGGAAACCGCGGTTCGGCGCCTTTCCGCCGGAGCGGCGGAGGCAAACGCCGTTCCCGCCGCCGGGATGGCGCCGGCCGACCAGGCGGATGATGCCGCCGCGGAGCAGCCGCTGTACCTGATCGCCCTGCTGGGCGCGGCGGCTTTGGCCGGACTGGGGTATGCCTTGTACAGGGCGGTATGATGAGGCCGCTTCGGCGGCCCGGCTTCGATAATTTTTCCAACAGAAAGGAACAGCGAAGATGAAGGACTGTTTGAAAACCATTTTGAAGATCGGCGGGATTCTTCTCCTGTGTGCGGCCGCTGTGGCCGGCGCGCGCTGCGTGCTGGAACGTCTGCCCGGCCGCAGCGGGCCGATGAGCGAGGATTTTGAAGAGTAATCCCGCAGGACGGGATCCGGCCCCTTCCCATACCGCCTCCTTCTTTTTCATAATCTTATATCCTTCCAAGGGGAAAAGCCCGGCCTGCCGCCGGGCTTTTCCCTTTGCAGAATGCCGGCGTGCCCCGGCCGGCCGAAGCCGGGGCGCTCTTTTCTGCAAGCCGGGCCCGAAACGCGCCGGCGGCCGGCGGACCCGAAACCGGCCGGCAGGGGCCTTCCCGGCGGGACGGGGCGCAGGTTTCCCGCCGGAATCTCTTGACGGCGGGCGCAAGGGCCGGTACAATAGAGGTAATTGCTTCCGGGACGCGGCCGCATCCCGGAGGGGCCGCGTCCGTTTTTCCGGCGGCGGCGGCGCGGAAACGCCTTGTATTTTACCCGCCGGAGAAAAGGAGCTTGTTATGGCTGAAATCCGCCCTTTCCGCGCGCTGCGCTTTACGCCGGCCGCCGGCCGCATGGAGGAGCTGGTCTGCCCGCCCTACGACATCATCAGCGAGGCCCAGCGGCAGGCGTACCTGGCCCGCAATCCCCACAATATCATCCGGCTCGAGCTGCCCCGCGACGGCGCGGACCCTTATACGGAAGCGGGGAACACCCTGCGCCGCTGGATGGAGGAGGGCATCCTCCGCCGGGACGACCGGCCGGCGCTGTATGTCTACGAGATCGAATTCACGGTGGAGGGCGCGAGCGATATCAGCGGGATGAGCGGCGGCCGGCGCAGCGTGATGGGGCTGGTCGGCCTGGTGAAGCTGGAGGAATTTGAAAAGGGGATCGTGCTGCCGCATGAGGAAACCCTTTCCAAGGCCAAGGCGGACCGCTTCAACCTGATGAAAGCGACCAACTGCAATTTCAGCGATATTTATGCCCTGTACATGGACGACGGCGGGGAGGAGGAGGCGCTGGATATCCTGGCGCTGGTTTCCCGCGGCCAGCCGGTAACCGTGCTGACCGACGAGGCCGGGCTGGTCCACCGGCTCTGGGCGATCACCGAAGAGGACCTGATCGCCCGGATCCAGGCTCATCTGGCGGACACCAGGCTGTACATTGCGGACGGGCACCACCGGTATGAGACGGCGCTCAATTACCGCAATTACCTGCGGGAGCGGGGAGTGCCGGAGGGGACTGCGGCGGATTACGTCATGATGATGATGGTTGAGATGAGCCATCCCGGCCTGGTGGTGTTCCCCACCCACCGGATGGTGCGGGGCCTCGCCTCGTTCGACGCCGAAGCGGTGCTGACGGCCTGCGAGCCGTATTTCGACCTCATACGGGGGCTGGAGGTCTCCTCGGCGGACGAAGCGCTGGAGCACGCCTATCGGGACGGGCGGCATGCCTTCGGCTTTTATGCCGGCGGCGATACCTTCACCCTGCTCACCCTGCGCGACCCGGCGGTGATGGACGGGCTGCTGCCGAACCTGTCCCCGGCCTCCCGCGCGCTGGATGTCACCATCCTGCACACCCTGGTGCTCGAACGGTTAATGGGGATTGACAGGGAAAACATGGCCAACCAGACCAATCTGGTCTATACCCGCGACCGGCAGGAGGCGCTGGACGGCGTGCGGGAGGGGCTGTATCAGTGCGGCTTCCTCCTTAACCCCACCCGCGTGTCGGAAATCCGGGACGTGGCCTCCGCAGGGGAGAAGATGCCTCAGAAGTCCACCTATTTTTATCCCAAGCTCATCACCGGCCTGACCATGAACAAGCTGGACTAAGCCGGCGGCCGTTTTGCCGCGGGGCCGTCCGGGATGCTTCCCGGGCGGCCCCGCGGTTTTTTCGCGGCGGAACGGCGTGAGCGTCCCTCTCGATCCGCTTCCCGGCGCCCGGAAAACGCAGGCGTTTGACAAGACCGGCAAATTTATGTATAATGAATAGATCACGATATGGAAAAGCGGGAATTTCCACGGGTAAAAGGACGCGGAAGGCGGGGCGCCCCAACGGGACGGCGGGCAGCCCGGCGGCGGCTTTTCCGGGCGGAAATCCGCGAAGTGGAAAACACAAAAACAGAAAGCGGAGGCGCGCCTGCCGCCTGTGCGGGCAGAAAACGGAACGCCGCCCCGCTGCGAAAAAGGAGGAGCTGCCTGTGCCCAGCATGAAGCCGAAACTGAATGAAAAATCCGGATTGCTGGAACTCGGCTTCCAGTTCACCGATGTGAAGGAGCCGAACCTGTTCCGCAACATGTATCCCTATAACGATATCCCCAAGCTGATTTTCAACCAGCGGATTGTGCCGATGAATCTGCCCAAGGATATCTTCATCACCGACACCACCTTCCGCGACGGGCAGCAGGCCCGTTCGCCTTACACCGTGCAGGAGATCTGCGATCTGTACACCCTGCTCCACAAGCTGGACAACGGCAGCGGCATTATCCGCCAGACCGAATTTTTCCTGTATTCCCAGAAGGATAAGGAAGCGGTTGAGCGCTGCCGGGAGCTGGGGTACGAGTTCCCGCAGATCACGGCCTGGATCCGGGCGAAAAAGGAGGACTTCGCCCTGGTCAAGGAAATGGGGCTGAAGGAAACCGGCATCCTGGTTTCCTGCTCCGATTACCACATTTTCAGGAAGATGAAGTGGACCCGGTCGGAGGCGCTGAAAAATTACCTGGAGGTGGTGGACGCCGCCCTGTGCGAGGGCATCGTCCCCCGCTGCCATTTCGAGGACATCACCCGCGCCGATTTCTTCGGCTTCGTCCTTCCCTTTGCGGAAAAGCTGATGGAGATGGCCCGCGACAGCGGCATCCCGATCAAGGTGCGGGCCTGCGATACCCTGGGGCTGGGTTCCTCCATCCCGGGGGTGGTGCTGCCCCGCAGCGTGCAGCAGATCATGTACGGCCTGACCAATTACTCCGGGGTGCCGTCCGAACAGCTGGAATGGCACGGCCACAACGATTTCTACAACGCGGTGCCCAACGCCGTGACAGCCTGGCTGTACGGCTGCGCCTCGGTCAACACCTCCCTGCTCGGCATCGGCGAGCGGACCGGCAACACCCCGCTGGAGGCGATGGTGATCGAGTACTGCCAGCTCAAGGGCAACAACGGCGGGATGAACCTGAAGGCGATCACCGAGATTGCGGAGTATTTCGAAAACGAGCAGCATTTTGAAATCCCGCCCCGCACCCCCTTTGTGGGCCGCGCCTTCAACGCGACCCGCGCGGGCATCCATGCCGACGGCCTGATGAAGGACGAGGAAATCTACAACATCTTCAACACCACCGACATCCTCGGCCGTCCGCCGATCGTGGTGGTGGACGCCCATTCGGGCGCGGCCGGCATTGCGGCGTGGATCAATACCTATTTCCTGCTTGACGAGGAAAACAAGATCGCCAAGCAGGATCCGGGCATCCAGAAGATCAAGGAGTGGATCGACGCGGAGTACGCGGAGGGCCGCACCACCGTGATCGGCGACGCGGAGATGGAGCAGCAGGTTAAAAAATACCTGCCCCGTCTGCTCACCATCCGGGAGAGCCGCTCCGAATAAGCGGGCACAAAACGACGGTCTGCGCAGGGCGGCCGTCCGGGCACACCCGGGCGGCCGCCCTTTTGCAGTTGCGGAAGAATCCCGAAAACGCTTGCGCTTCCCGTATCGGGCGAAGCGGGCTTTCAATAAGAAGCCGGTAGTCAAAGAAGCCTGCAGCGGAAATAGCAGAAAGATCTGTTAAGCGGCTGAATTGGTTAAATGGCCCGTTTACGGCAGCAGGGCGCTTAATACCGGTGACACAGTGTTTCCACGTTACAGCGCCGGCCTGAAAAGCCCCTTCCGGGCCTTTTCAAGTCCCGGCTTATGGTGGCTATGACTGCCCCCTTCCCTGCGGCGGGGCATGCCGGCGGCTTTTGCACCGCCCTGCCGGCCGCAGGGGGAGGGGGAACAACCAAACGAGGTGACGGACAAATGACGGAGGAAGAGAAAATTTTCGCCGGGAAGCTGTTTTTCCCCGGCGACCCGGCGCTCAAGGCGATCAAGCTGCGCACCCACAACCTGTGCACCCGCTACAACCAGACGATGGAGGACGAAACAGAAGTCCGGGACACCCTCCTCGCCTCGATTTTCCCGGAGCTTGGCGAGGGCAGCTTCATCCAGGGGCCGATCTATATCCACTACGGCCGGCATACCCGGATCGGCAGCCGGTTCTTTGCCAATTTTAACCTTACCATTCAGGACGACGCCTGTGTGACGATCGGAGACGACTGCAACTTCGGTCCGAACGTGACCATTGTGACGCCGATGCATCCTCTGCTCCCGGACGAGCGGAAGGCGCTGCCCCTGCCGGACGGGACGGAAAAGCGGATGTGCTGGGCAAAGCCCGTGCGGATCGGGGCCAACTGCTGGTTCGGGGCGGGCGTCACCGTCTGCCCCGGCGTCACGATCGGGGACAACTGCGTCATTGGCGCGGGCAGCGTCGTCACCCGGGATATTCCCGCCGGCAGCCTGGCCGTGGGCGTGCCCTGCCGCGTGGTCCGGAAGATTGAGGCCGCCGACAGCGTGCTGCGGATTCCCGGCCTGCTGGATACCGGCGGGGAATAGGGGACGCTCCGGCGGGACCGGCAGGGGAAAGCGGGAAACCCGGGGAACCGCCGCCCCTTTTCCCGCCGCAATCCGGGCGGCGTTACCGCTCCGTGTCGGCGATGGCCCGGCGCAGGTTTGCCAGGCCGATGCGCAGCCCGGTCAGGCAGTCCTCCATCCCCTCAAATTCCACGGCGATGTTCCCGCGGTAGCCGCTGTCCCGGAGGGCTGCCAGGCAGGAGCGCAGCGGCACGTCGCCGTGCCCGATGATCGCCCCCCGCAGGTAATGGCCGCCGCGGGAACGGGAGAAGCCCTCCCCCGGGTTGCAGCCGCCGCCGTTTTTCACGTGGAAGTCCTTGGCATGGACATAAAAGGCGTAGGGCGCGACCCGTCCGAAGGCGGCGGCGGGGTCCTCGTCCGCGCACAGGAAATTGCCCATGTCGGCCAGCAGTCCGAAGTTTTCGTGGGCGACGGTGTTGACCAGCGCCTCCACCCGCTCGCTGTCCTGACAAAAGAAGCCGTGGTTTTCCACCATGGTGCGGATCCCCTTTTCCGCCGCGTACTCGGTAATGGCGCGGCAGGCGGGGGCGACGACGGCCAGCGCGTCCCGGAACCCGTGGTAGGAGCGGGCGCCCGGCGCGTATCCGGCGGTGGCGTCATGCCGCATGGAGGGGGCGCCCAGGACGGCCGCCAGGTCCACCATGGCTTTCACCCGCTCGATTTCGTCTTCAAGCGTTGTGGAGGGGTGCAGCAGTTCCGCACCGACCGTGAAATTGGAAACCGGCATGGAATGCCGCTCGCATTCTTCCCGCAGAGCTTTGGCGTAATCCAGGGGAGAGGTCCCCTCAGGAGGACGCAGCTCGACAAATTCGATGGCGTCAAAGCCCATATCCTTGGCCTTGGCGACGCAGTCGAGCTGGGTCATCCGCCCGTTGTTGAGGTACTGGGAAAAGCTGTAGGAACTGGCCGCGATTTTCATAGCTGCACCCTTCTTTTCATAGTTTGTCCGGCAGGTTTATCCTCAGTATATCGGCCTTTCGGGCAAAAAACAATCCCCGGCTTCAAAAAGGCCGGGGATTTCTGCCTGCCAAAGGGGCCGCCTTGAAAAAAGAAGGCTCAAAACGTTTCCCCCTTCCCCGGAACCCCGCATATCCTCCCCGTACCTCCCTGTCCCAAAGGCGGCGGGACCCGGGGGCGAAGCCTTCGCTGCGTCGTGCGGGACGCATAAGCCTTCACAGGGCAAAGCGCCGCGCCCCTTGCCGGCGGCGCTTTTGGCGTTCGGCGGGAGCAAAAGGGACGCGCCGTTCACTATTCGTAAGAGTTGGTGACGGCCGGCAGCCCCCGGCCGCCAAAAAGCTAGCGGCTTTGCGGCGTTCCGGCAGCAACACGGCGCCCGGCCCGGCCGCTCAGGGCAGCAGCTCCCCTTCGGGAGTGGGGGCGACGCCGGCGTCCTTGGATTCGAAATAGGCGTCCAGCACGGTTTTGGCCACTTGGGTGGCGGGGCGGGAGGTGCCGTTTTCCAGCACGACGGCGATGGCCACCTCCGGGTCGTCATAGGGGGCGTAGGCGATGAACGTGCCGTGGTCGGAGCCGCCGTTGCCCGCCTCCGCCGTGCCGGTTTTCCCGGCGGCGGCATAAGAGGCGTTGCGGAAGGCCCACATGGCGGTGCCGTCGGTCATCACCTGCCGCATTCCCTGCCGCACGGCGTCGATCGCGGCCTGCGAGAACGCCGCTGTCGCGGCAACCTCCGGCTCCACCGCGGTTTCCACTCCGTCGTAACTGATCACGCTCTGCACCAGATGGGTCTTGTACCGCACGCCGTCGTTGGCGATGGTCATGGCGTAGGCCGCGAGCTGAATGGGGGTGAAGGCGTTGTCCGACTGGCCGATGGCGGCGGAGCAGGTGTCGCCGGGATTCCAGACCAGCCCCAGGGTCTGGCGGTACGCGGGGCCGGCCAGGATTCCCTCCGCTTCGCCGACCTCGATGCCGGTTTTCTGCCCCAGCCCGTACAACGCGCTGTATTCGTTCATCTTGTCAATGCCCAGCATCCGGCCGACATCGTAGAAAAAGACGTTGCAGGATTCCTGCAGGGCGTAAATGACGTTGGAGCGGCCGTGAATGCCCAGGCAGGTGGGCGCATAGCCGCTGTCCGCATAATACGTATAGGTGCCCCGGCTTTTGCCCAGCGCCGGCACACAGCTGACCGGGCGGGAATCCGCGTTGATGATCCCTTCGGTCAGGGCGGCCAGCGCCACGCCCGGCTTCATGGTGGAGCCGATGGCAAAGGTGCCGTTCAGCGCCCGGTTGAACAGCGGCTTGTCCGGGTCGGCAATCAGCTCGTTGTAGTCGGCGTTATAGGTGGAAAGGTTGTAATTCGGCCAGGTGGCGCAGACCAGCACCCCCCCGGTTTTCACATCCAGCAGGACGACCGCGCCGCTTTTCACATCCTGGCCGTTGCTGCCCTCCGCCTGTGCGCGCAGGGTGGCAATCTGGTTGGCCAGCGCGTCCTGCGCGGCCTCCTGCAGGCTGGAATCCAGCGTCAGCACAACCGTGTCGCCGGGGACGGGGGCGGTGGTGACGGTTTTTTCCGTCACGTTGCCGTCGGAATCCTTCCGGATGGTGCTGACCCCGTTCTGCCCGCGCAGCGACTCTTCCAGCGCGGATTCGATCCCGCTTTTCCCCACGATGTCGTTGAGGAGATACCCCTTCTCCCGCAGCGCCTCGTATTCTTCGGCATAAATCGGGCCGACCGTGCCGATCAGATGGGCGGCAATGTCCTGGCTGACGTATTCCCGCACCGGCGTGGTCTGCACGTTGACGCCCGGAAAGCGGGAACTGTTCTCCAGAATCCAATTATACGTGTCCTCCGAGATGTCGGAGGAAAAGGTGAACGGATTGTTCAGCGAGAATTCGCGCAGCTCCATCTCATACCGCACGCCGGCGATGGTCCGCTGTTCCGCCTGGCTGTAGCCGGTCAGATGGTATCGCTCGGCCAGCGCGTCCATACACTGTTCGGCGGTGGCGTATTCCGCCATGCGCAGCGTGCTTTTCAGGGTGGCGATGCTGTTGTCCCGCCCTTCCTTGAATTCGAAGGGGGTTTCCTCCGTGACCGGCAGGGTGTCGCTCCATTCCTCGCCGTTTTCGGCCAGAAGATTGGTCAGCGTGAGGATGATGGTGTTTTGCTGGCGCTGTTCCTCTTCCCCGCTGCCGCGCGGGAAGAAGGCGCCGTCGAACACCACCGAAAAGCTGGTGCGGTTGACGGCCATCGGCCGCATGTACGTATCCAGGATCTCCCCGCGGGAGGCGGAAATCGGCACCTCGGTCGAGGCGCTGCGGCTGGCGAGGTCGGCGTATTCATCCCCGTCCACAATCTGGATTTGAAACAGGCGTATCGAATAGCCGCCGAAAATCAGCGCGAGGGCGGCGGCCAGCGCAATGGCGCGCCGGCGGGTGATGCCGCGGTTGGAACGTTCCATAGCTAGGTTCCTTTCAAAGCCGGGGTGAGGGGCGAATGGCAAGGCGCGGCCGCCGGGACCGCCGGTGGGGCCGCCTGCGGCGGGAAACGGCGGCGTTTTCGCACGAACGCCCCGGCGGCACGGGATTTTTTACTCCCTTTGGCGCAGCAGCCGGGCTGTCCCGTAAACGGCGGCGTAAAGCAGCGGGGAGAGCGCCAGGGTGTAAACCGCGTTGGGGAGCAGGATGTGCAGCAGCACGTAAAGCGGCTCGGCCTGGGAAACCAGGATGTGGTTGAAGAACAGGTCGAGAATTCCCTGCAGGACCAGCGCGCCGCCGGTCAGCATCAGGAAGGAAAGCAGGTTGTTGCGCATCAGCAGCTGAATGAGCAGCCCGGCGGCGCAGCAAAGGAGCATTAAGATCAGGGCGTTGAAGCCGAGCAGCCGGTCGGCAAACAGGTCCCACAGGAAGCCGGCCGCCACGCCGGCGGCCGCGCCGCCGACCGGGCCTTCGAACATGGCGACGGCGACAGCCAGCGGGATGAGGAGCACCGGCCGCCCCCCGGCAATTTCGGGAAACAGGCGGGGGGCCGACTGCAGCAGCAGCGCCAGGAGAAGGATCAGGCCGTAGGCCGTCCATTTCAGATAACGGCGGCCGAGCTTCGGCATGGGGTTATGGGAACCGATGTGGTCGTTGTCCTGCAAGGGCGCGCCTCCTTTCGCGGGCGGGCCGGACGTCCCGGAGCTATTCCGGGACGTTTTCGCCCTGGCCGTCGAATCCGGTGATGACAAATACCGCCGTCAGGTTTTTCAGGTCCGCAAACGGCTCGATGACGGCGTACATGGTCAGCGCGTCCGATTCCGGCTGGATATCGACGATGGTGCCGATCAGCAGCTGTTCGGGATAGATCCCTCCCCGGCCGGAGGTGGCCACATAATCTCCGCTGGACGCACCGCTGTCCCGGGGCAGAAGGTTCAGCCGCAGCTTTCCCTCCTCCGCCAGGGAGGCGGAACCGCCGGTCACCCCGCCGCTGCCGGTCCGGCTGACATAGGCGCTCACCTGGGTGGCGGGGTCCAGGATGGTGCGGACCTTGGCGTAGTTAAGCCCCACCTCGTACACCACGCCGACCAGGCCGTCCGGCGTGATGACCGGATCGTCCGCCTTCACCCCTTTGAGGGAGCCGGCGTCGATGGTGAAATTGCCGTATTTATCCGCCGGGTCCATCGAGATGACCCGGCCGTCCGCAAACTGGTAATCGGGGTTTTCCTCCTTGAGCTCCAGGAACTCGCGGTACAGCTCGTTAAGCCGGCGGAGTTCATCGGTTTCCACCTGGTTTTTCCGCAGCTCGTTGATCTCCTCCTGCAGCGCCTCGTTTTCCTCCCGCAGGGCGTTGGAGTCGGTGAAAATCCCCACAAAGCTGTCAAAACCGTCCGACACGGCGGAGGCCAGGGACTGCAGGGGGGTGACGATTGCGCCGGTGATGGTGGCCGGGATGGTGGAAACCCCGCCGGTCGAGGCCGCGTAGATCATGATGCCGATGAGAAACAGCGCCACCGCCACGAGGATCTTGAACGCCGCGCTTTTCAGGAATTCTTTCACGGGGTGCCTCCTTGCCTGCCGCCCGCCCTGCAGAAATCAACGGGAGGGTGACAGTCGGTGATAGTCGGTGATAGCCAGCATACATAACCGATGTGTTTGTCCGGCGAAGAAAACGAAAGAAATCTGCGCCCGGCCTGCCGCGGGGAAGCTGGGGCCGGAGAGGGCCGGCAAAGGCCGGAAGGTGGAGGAGGGGCCGAAGGAGGGGCCGGAGGCGGGACGGGAAAAAGCCGGGAGAGAAAGAAAGCCCCGCGCCCGCGGTTGGCGGAGGCGGGGCGGCGCGCGTTACCGGGAATGCTTGGAGCGCAGGTCGCTGATCATCCCGCGGTCCAGGCACTTGCCTGTCCCGTTGACCACGCAGTCCAGCGGATCCTCCGCGATATGCACCGGCATGCCGGTTTCCCGGTTGATGAGCACATCCAGCCCGCGCAGCAGCGCGCCGCCGCCGGTGAGCATAATGCCGTTGTCGATGATATCCGCCGACAGCTCGGGAGGGGTGTTTTCCAGCGTGGAGCGGATCGCGTCCACAATCGCGCCGACCGGATCGGCCAGGGCTTCGCGGATTTCCTCGGAGGAAACGGTGATGTTCTTGGGCAGGCCGTCCAGCAGGTTGCGGCCCTTGACCTCCATGGAGGATTCCTCCTGCCCGGGGAAGGCGGAGCCGATGCTGATTTTGATATTTTCCGCCGTCCGCTCGCCGATGAGCAGGTTGTATTTTTTCTTGATATACGAAACGATCGCTTCGTCGAAATCATCCCCTGCGGTGCGCACCGAACAGGAGGTCACGATGTCATCCAGCGAGATGACGGCCACCTCCGAGGTGCCGCCGCCGATGTCCACCACCATGCAGCCGGCCGCGTCGCCGACCCGCAGGCCCGCCCCGATGGCGGCCGCCATCGGTTCCACGATCAGTTCCACGTCCTTGGCGCCGGCGCTCCGGGCGGCCTCGTCCACCGCGCGGCGCTCCACCTCGGTCACGCCCGAGGGGATGCACACCATCACGCGGGGACGGCTGAAGATGGAGGAATGGGTGGTCTTGCGGATAAAATGCTTGAGCATCTCCGCGGTCACGTCGAAATCGGCGATGACGCCGTCCTTCAGGGGGCGCATGGCGGAGATGGAGCCGGGAGTGCGGCCGATCATTTCCTTTGCTTCGGTGCCGACCGCCATGACGGTGTCGGTCTTCACGTCTACGGCGACCACCGACGGCTCGCGCATGACGATGCCCTTCCCCTTCACGTAAACCAAGGTGTTGGCGGTGCCCAGGTCGATGCCGATGTCGCGGTTAAAAAACATGCTGATTTCTTCCTTTCCTCAAAAGCGGCCGTGTGTCCGAGGCGCCGCGTGTTTTCTTTTCCCATGATTTCAGATGATGTACAGGCCCCCGGCTTTGCCCCGGGCGCCTGTCTCTTTATGTCCCTTTATGGTCCTTTCGCTTCGCCGCGCCGCCGTATTGCCCCCCGGCGGCGGGAAAGCGCCTCCGGGGCCGGGCGGACGAAAAACGGCGCGTACACGCGTACAGCAGAAGTTTTGACCGTCAGACCCGCAATTATACCCGGCACAGGAAGGATTTGCCAACTCCGGAAGGCATGGCGGCCCGCCCGCGCGGGGACAGCCGGCATCCGCCCGCAAACAAGGGAAACAGCCGTTAACATTGGCAAACAATCGGCAGACAATTGGTAAACGGCCGTAAACGACGCGGAACCGCCGGCCCAAGGGACTTTGCCCGGCGCAAACCATTATAAACACTATAACAAGTTACTATTATATACTGCACCGGCGTTTTGCACAACGGGGTTTTACTGAAAAATTTCTTAAGCTTACCGACTGGTTTCTGGTGGAATTGGGAAAAAAGGCGCATTCCCCGCCGTGTTTCCTCCGTGTTCCCTTTACGCTTCTCCATGCTCCCTCCGTGCTCCCTCCGTGCTCCCTCTGCGTCCCCCTCCGTGTCTCCCCGGAGGTCCCGCCTATTCCGCCGGCCGGCCGTGCAGGAAGCGCCAGAGCCGCCCGCCCGGCAGACCCATCACGGTGTAGAAGTCCCCCTCGATTCCCCGGATGTTGCGCAGCCCGGCCCCCTGGATGCCGTAGGCCCCCGCCTTATCCATCGGCTCCCCGGTGGCGACGTATTCGTCGATCTCCTGCGGGGAGAGGGAGAAAAAAGCGACCCGGGCGCTGTCGGCAAAGCCGTTTCCCTCCGGCGGGCGGCCGGGTCCGAACAGCCAGACGCCGGTGTATACCGTGTGGGCGCGCCCCTGCAGAAGCCGGAGCATCCGCCGGGCGTCGTCCTCGTCACGGGGCTTGCCGAGGGTCAGCCCGTCCACCGACACTACCGTGTCCGCGCCGAGCACCGTCCGCCCGGGATAACGGGCGGCAACCTCCGCCGCCTTTCCCCGGGCCACCGCGCACACCGCCTGATCCAGCGGGAGCAGCGGGTCCACCGCCGGCTCATTTTCAGCGGGGACGGCGACGAACGGCAGGCCGAGCAGGGTCAGAATCTCCCGCCGGCGGGGGGAAGCGGAGGCCAGAATCAGGGGGATGCGGGTCGGACTCATACGCGGGCTCCTTTCTGTGAGGCCGGCGGCTCCGCCGGCCTCAGCGCACCTTTTTGTACAGCAGCAGGGCGGCGGCGATGAACACCACCTGCAGAACGTTGACCTGCATGTGGAAGGAAAAGCTCAGGTCGATGATCGACAGGTCGAGGTTGACCGTGTCAAAGCCGATGCTGTCCCCCCAGGTGAGCCATTTCAGGAACGAGATGTCCTTGGTCAGCGTTCCGACCAGGGCGGAGAGCACAATGGCCGCCAGCACCAGGAAGACCAAGATCAGGGTGTTTTTGGTTTTATTCATTGCCGGATTCCTCTCTTTCGGTTGGATGGCCTCTTACGGCGCCGGCCGGACGCTTACCGCCGGCCGGTGGAGCCGAAGCCTCCGTCCCCACGGACGGTTTTTTCCAGCTCGTCGGTTTCCTCCACCGCGGGGAGGAGGACCGGCGCGACGACCAGCTGGGCGATCCGCTCCCCCGGCTCGATGGTGTAAGGCTCGTCCGACAGGTTGACCATCCCCACCCGGAGCTCCCCGGTGTAATCGCTGTCGATCACGCCCACGCCGTTTGAAAGGGCGAGCCCATGCTTGGTGGCCAGTCCGCTGCGGGCATACACCAGCCCCACCGTTTCCGGCGAAGGCAGGCCGATGGCGATGCCGGTCGGCACCCCGGCCCGCCCGCCGGGCGGCACGGTTAGGGGTTTATCCAGCAGGGCGTACAGATCCATTCCGGCGCTGCCGGGGGTGGCGCGGGTCGGCAGGACCGCCCGCGGGTCGAGCTTCTTGATTTTCAGGGTCAGGTTGGACATGGGAAACCTCCTGTCAATGGATAATGGTGGGGAAGGCCGGGAGGCGGTGAAGGGCCTTCCGGCGGCCATGCCGGTCCCGCAGGCTTCCCGGCCCGCGGGCCGGGCCGTTTATTCCACCCCGCGCCGGTACAGCCCCCGGGTAAAGGCGGCGGGAGGCTTCCCGCCGTCCCGATAGGCCCGCAGGACCGCCGCGGCCTGTTCCGGCGTTTCGTCGGTGAAATGCAGCAGCAGGAAGTCAAGCGCCGGCAGCTCCTCCAGCCGGTCGGCCAGATACAGCGGGGCGGAATTCAGCAGCTCGGCACACCCGTCCGCGCCGGGAGCTCCTTCGCACGCCACAGGGAAGCGGACGCCCTTCCGGTCGGTCAGCGCTCCGCGGCCGCCGCAGCCCGCGCAGCCGGGCCCTGCCCGGCAGGGGCAGCAGCGCATCAGCATCAGCGGCTGCCTGCCATAAGCTAGGATCCCCACGGGGATGGGGGAGCGGGCGGCGAAGTCCATCTGCCGGAAGGTCAGCTCCTGCGAGAGCACGGCGGCGCGCACGCCCCGCTGCGCCATCACCTGCAGCGAGCCGGCGTTGAACAGGTTCATGCCAAAGCCCGCCGCCGGGGCCAGGCCGGCCTCCCGGGCGAGTTCCAACGCGCCGATGTTGCCGCACAGGGCGAAGCGGGCCCCGGCGGCCGCGGCCTGCCGGCAGAGCGCGGCCGCCTGTTCCTCCCGGCCGAAGAGGCCGCGGGGGAGCTCCACCCCGACGGGAAGGCGGGCCGACCAGAAGCGCAGGGCTTCCTCCCCGGTGTGCAGCGGGAAGATCAGCGCGTCGGCCTCCGGGTCCGCCGGAACCTGGCGCCGGTCGGCAAAGCGGGCGGCCAGGGCGGGACGGGTAGGTTGGGGAGGATGGGAAGGGCAGGAAGGAAGCGGAGGATGGGCGCAGCCGGCAGGCCGGTCCGGAGGCAGGCGCGCCGGGTCAAAGGGGACCGGCACGGGGGCGGCGCGCAGGACGAGCAGGCTGTCCAGCGCTTCCCGCCGCAGGGCGTTGAGGACGGCGGCGGGGGCGGTCAGCCCTTCCTCGACCGTACAGGAAACCGCGGCGGAAAAGGGGGTGCCCCCGGTTTTGGAGAGCTGGGCGGCGGCCCTCTCCGCGTCCAGCGGGCGCCGGAGGGCCGGTTCGGGCGTCGGGCCGGCCGCCTGTACGGCATGGCCCTCCCGGTCGGCGGCGGTCAGCCGCAGCGGCTCCCCCCGCCGCATGGTCAGGGAAAGGGTGACCGGGACGCGGGGCGCTTCCTTTTCATAGAGCCGCCCCAGCCGCCCCAGCACCGGCGCGGCGGCGGTCACATCCTCCTTCCGGCGGACGCCGAACATCGGCTTGCCTCGCCGGCCGGTATAGTAACCGTCCGTAAATCCGGAACGGGAAAATACGGATTGTAAATCTTCGATCAACTGCCGGGTTTCCTCCTCCGGCCGGCCGTCCCGCGCCGCGGCGACGGCCGCGGTGGCGGCGGCGACGTATTCCGGCCGCTTCATCCGCCCCTCGATTTTCAGGGAGCAGACTCCCAGCGAAGCCAGTTCCTTCACATGCTCCCGCAGGGAGAGATCGCGCAGGGAGAGGGCGGCCTCGTCCGGGCGGGGAAGCCGTTCCCCGCCCGCGGAGCCGCTGCGGCCGGCGGCAAAGGGGAGGCGGCAGGGCTGGGCGCACAAACCGCGGTTCCCGCTGCGCCCGCCCAGCATGGCGGACAGCAGGCACTGGCCGGAAACGCACATGCACAGCGCCCCGTGGACGAAGACCTCCAGCTCGGCGCCCTGCCCGGCGCAGGCGGCGATCTCCTCCCGCGACATCTCGCGGGCAAGCACCACCCGGGAGAAGCCGAGGGCGGCCAGCTCCCGCACCCCGGCGGGGGTGTGGCAGGAAAGCTGGGTGGAGGCGTGCAGCGGCATGTCCGGCGCGGCGGCGCGGACGGCCCGCGCCAGCCCCAGGTCCTGGACGATCAGCGCGTCCGCGCCCATCGCGCAGGCTTCCTCCGCCAGCGCCAGGGCGGCGGGAAGCTCGTCCTGGCGCACGAGGGTGTTCAGGGTGAAATGCACCTTCACCCCGCGTGCATGGCAAAACGCCGCCGCCTCCCGCAGGGAAGCGGCGTCGAAGTTTTGGGCGTTGCGGCGGGCGTTAAACCCGCCGCCCCCCAGATAAACCGCGTCCGCGCCGCAGCGGACGGCGGCGGTCAGCGCCTGCATGGAGCCGGCGGGGGCCAGGATTTCCGGCCGCGCCGGCGTTCCGGGTCCGGCCGGGGGCCGGGCTGCGCCGTTCATCGCTTATTTGGACGAATCGCCCACCGGATAGCCGGGGACGTACTTTTTGCGCAGGTCGTTGAGCTCGCGGCGCAGACGCTCCGCCTCCCGCCGGGCTTCATCCGCTTCGGAGCGGGCGCGGGCGTTGTCGCTGAGGTATTCCTTGATCTGGCTGCGGAGGTTGTCGGCCGAGGCGTTGGCCTTGCGGGCCTCGTCCTCCACGGTGATGGCGGTGAGCACCGCCGCCATGGTGGTGGAAATGCGGGGGTCGTTGTTCATCAGGGCCCGCATGGAGCGGTCCAGTTCCGCGCCGAGCTCAAGCACGTAGGACTCCGGCTCGTCGGAGGTGATGATGTATTCGGTTCCGCAGATCTCCAGTCTGACGCGGTTTTTGGCGGCCATGGCAATCGGCTCCTTTCGGTCGGCGGTAAATATTTCGGCGGGGGCGCTCTGCGGCCCGGGCCGCAGAAGGCGCGCAAACGGACGAAGTCGGACGATTATTTTTCATTATATCCTATTCCGCGCCAAAAATCTACCCGGCGGCGCGGGGTTTTGCCCCAAAATTATAACCCGTTTTCAATCCGGACGCTGCTGCCGCGGGGGGAACGGCGGACCACGATCTTTTTATCGATCCGCTCCTTGAGTTCCTGCACGTGGGAGATGATGCCCACCAGCCGGTCGGTTCCGGCCAGGGAGAGCAGTGTGGCGATCGCGGCGTCCAGGCTTTCGGCATCCAGCGAGCCGAAGCCCTCGTCCACAAACAGGGTGTCCACCGTGACCCCGCCGGCCCGTCGCTGAATCACATCCGACAGGCCGAGGGCCAGGGCAAGGGAAGCCTTGAAGCTTTCGCCGCCGGACAGGGTTTTGACGTGCCGCGCCTTGCCGGTGTAGTGGTCGAAAACCCCGAGCTCCAGCCCCCGGTCGGACAGAGCCTCCTGGAAGTCGTTGCGCACCAGCTCGAAGCGGCCGTGGGTCATTTTTTCCAGCCGTTTGTTCGCCTCCCGCAGGATGCTGTCAAAATAGGCGGCCTGCACCGCCATTTCAAGCTGGAGCTTTTTCTTCCCCTTCATCGTGCCGTTGGCGGCGTCCGAGAGGGAACGCAGGCAGAGCAGCTCCTTTTCCATGGCGGCGGTTTTCGCCAGGCCGTCGGCCAGCTCGGCTTGGATCTGCCGGTTCCCGTCCAGGCGGGAGCGGAGGGCTGCGGCTTCCTCCCGTGCGGCGGCGGCCCGGGCTTCGCAGGCGGACAGGGCGTCCGCGGCCTCCTGCGGGGTTTCTTCTCCCCGCGCGGTTTCGTCCTCCAGCCGGCGGACGGTTTCCTGCCATGTCTTCCGGGCCGAGAGGATCTGCTCGCGCTCTTCCCGCAACGCCCGCTGTTCATCCGGGGAGGACAGGGCGGCCTCCGCCTGCTCTTCCCCTTCAAAGCCGGCCTCGGCGCAGCGGCGGCGGAAGCCCTCGGCAAGCCGCCGTTCGTTTTCCCGCGCGGTCCGGGCGGCCTCCTCCGCCTGTTCCGCCAGGGAGAGGGCGCTTTCCCATTCCCGTTCGGCCTGCTCCCGCTGCGCGCGGCATGTCTCCCGCGCGGCCTGCTTCTGTTCCAGCAGGCGGGACAGCTCTTCCAGACGCGCCTGCGCCTGTTCCGGAGAGAGCGCCGGGCCGGGCAGGGCGGCGGTCAGCGCCTCGCGTTCTTCTTTTGCGGCGGCCAGGGCCGCCTCCCGCCGGGCCCGCTCCTCCCGCAGGGCGTCCCGTTCGGCGAGGAGGGCGCGGTGCTCCTTCTCCCGTTTTTCCAGCAAGGCGGGCAGGGCGCGGCGGCGTTCGGCCTGCCCGGCCGCTTCCTCCCGTTCGGAAAGGAGGGCGCGGCGCTCCGCCCCGGCCGCCCGGAGGGCTTCCCCGGCAGCGGAAAGGAGGGCGGCGGTTTGCATCCCGGCGGAGGGCAGCCCGGCCTCCGCCGCCCGCCGGTCCAGCTCGGCCCGGGCGGCCTCCCAGGCAGTTTTCTGCTTTTCCAGGGCGGCCGAGGCGGCCATGCAGCGCCCGTTTTCCGCATCCCGTTCCGCCTTCAGCCGGTCGAGCTCCTCCCGGCCGGGCGCGGAGGCGGGGAGAGGGGCGGGGGACGGATGCTCCCGCGAACCGCAGACCGGGCAGGGCCGGCCGGGCGAGAGCTTTCCGGCCAGCAGACCGGCCTGCGCATGGAAAAAGAGGGACTCCGCCCGGTCGTATGCTTCCCTGGCGGCCGCATATGCCGCCGCCGCTTCCGAAAAGGCGGTTTGTCCGCTGCGGAGCGCCTGTTCCGCTTCGCCGCCCCGCCGGGCGAGGGCGGTCAGCTCCTCCAGCCCTTTTTCGCGGCGGGCCGCTTCCTCCAGCCGTCCTTCCAGCCGGGCGAGGGCGGCCTCGGCTCCCTCCAGAGCGCGGTATTCCTCCCCGTCCCGCCGGAGGAGCGCTTCGGCTTCGCGCAGGCGCTCCTCCGCGGCCTCCAGGCGGGCGTCCAGCGTATGGAGTGCCGCCTCGCCCTGTGCGGACACCCGGTTCTGTTCGGCCAGCCGCGCATACTGCGGGAGCCGGCCGGCCAGCGCGTTTCGCTCCTCCTCCAGAGCGAGGCGGCCGGGCTCCGCGGCTTCCGAATTCTCCCACCGGGCGGAGGCGGCCTGCCGGGCCGCATCCCGTTCGCAGCGGAGCGCGCCGAGGCGGACCGCCTCCTTTTCGGCGGCGTCCGCCTGCCGGCGGGCGCTTTGCAGCAGCGCCCGTTCCGGGGAGAGGCTTTGCGCCCGTTCAGCCAGCCGGAGGCGCTCCTCCAGCGCGGCAGCCTGCGCGGTCCGCTCCTCCCACCGGGCGGCCTGCGCCCGCAGGGAGTCCAGCTCGGCCCGCTTTCCGGCGGCTTCCTGCGCAGCGGCCAGCCGGAGGGCCAGCCGCCGCCGGTCGCTGTCGAGCTGTTCCAGCCGGGCGGCGGCTTCCTCCAGCCGGCCGGTATCCTGCCGGTTCTGCTCTTCCAGCGCCTCCCGCACCGCCGGCACCCCGAAGGGGCCGTCCGTTTCCAGCGCCCGAAGGGCGGCGTCCAGCGCGGGTTCCGGAACGGCCTGCGCCGCCCCCTCTCCTTCCGCCGCGCCGGCGGCCGCTTCCCCGGTCCGGATGCGGCGGCAGCCGTCCAGCAGCCGGGCGCGGGCGGCGGCCAGCCCGTTCCCCTGCTCCCGCACGCGGGCGGCCAGCTCCTGCTGGATGCGGCGGTATACGCCGGTGTCGAAAATCCGGCGGAAGATCTCGGCCCGCTCGTCGCTGCCCGCGAGCAGCAGGCGGAGAAATTCCCCCTGCGCCAGCATGCAGACCTGCGCGAACTGCTTGTGATTGAGCCGGAGCAGCTCCTCCACACAGCGGGTAACCTCGCCCACCTTGGCGACCACCCGTCCGTCCGGATAGGTCAGTTCCGCCGCGGCGGGCTGGCGGGTAGTTCCCTCGCCCCGCAGCTTGGGACGGGCGTATTCCGGGCTGCGGCGGACGGTGTACCGCTCTCCCCGGTGCTCGAACTGAAGGAAGACGAAGGTTTCGGTCCCCGGCAGGGCGAAATCGCTGCGCAGGCCCTCCCCGCCGCGGCTGCTGCCGCTGGTTTCCCCGAACAGGGCGTAGGACACCCCGTCGAATATTGTCGTTTTGCCGGCGCCGGTGTCTCCCGTAATCAGGAAGAGCCCCCGTCCGCCCAGCCGGGTGAAGTCCACGTCGCACCGTCCGGCATAAGGGCCGAAAGCGCTCATGGTCAGTAAAATCGGTTTCATAGGCAGGTTCCTTTCCCCTGTGCGGACGCCGCAGGTCTGGGCGCCCGTTTGCCGCCGGGGACGGTGGCGTCCGCCTTCTCCGTATTCCCGCTTCCCGGCATTCTCCCCGGTTTCCGTCCGCCGAGGGAGGGGCGGCTTACGCCTCCTCCCGCGCGGAGGCGATCACTTCCCGCAGGACGGCCCGCTGCCCGTCGGTCAGCGGCGTTCCCGTCACCCGGAGGTAAAAGTCGCCGAACAGTTCCTCCTCGCTTTTGTGGGCGAGGGGGTCGGCCTCCGCCTTCCCGCCGTCCTCCGCCCGCTCCCGCGGCTCCAGCTCCACGTGCAGAAGGTAGGGATACACGGTGCGCAGCCGTTCGGCCGGGTCCAGCGCTTCCTCGGTCAGCACCGCGTGGATGTAATCCTCCGTCCCGGCCCCGCCGCCCTCCCGCGCGGCGGCGAGCAGGTCGTCCAGCCGGCCGCGGATTTTCCGCAGCTCCCGGCGGGGGGTGAGGGGCAACAGCTCGGCGGCCACTTCCCCTTTGGGGCCGAGGGTGACGAGCGGCACGCTCTTGACATGCCGCGTTTCGGACAGGGAGTATTTCAGGGGGGAACCGGCATACCGCACCGTGTCCCGCCCCATCCGCTGGGCGCGGTGCAGGTGGCCGAGCGCCACGTAGTCGAAGCCGTCGAAGCAGGAGACATCCACGTTGTCGCTGCCCCCGACCGAGACCGTATCCGATTCGCACAGGGCGGGGGCCTGCCCGCCGGCGCTGACGAACTGATGCGCGACCAGCAGATTCCGCTCCTCCGGGCTCTGCGGAAACCCCTCCAGCGCCGCGCGGACCGCTTCCTCGGTGGAGGAGGCGGCGCAGCCCAGCCGGGCGTTCACCACCGCCGGACGAAGGAAGGGAAGCAGGTGGATGTGCACCGGCCCGTATTCGTCGGTCAGCGTCACCCGGCGGACGGTTCCGTCGTACCGCCCCGCGATATGGATTCCGCGGGCGGCGAAAAGCCGGCTGCCGAATTCCAGCCGTTCCGGGGAATCGTGGTTGCCGGAAACGGCGAGGACGGGGATTCCCCGCCCGCTCAGGGCACTCAGGAAATCGTCGAGCAGCTCCACCGCCTCCGCCGGGGGGATGGAGCGGTCGTAAACGTCGCCCGCGAGGAGCACCCCGTCCGCCGCGTGCCGGTCGGCCAGGGAAAGGATTTCGCTGAGGATATGCCGCTGGTCCTCCAGCATGGGGGTTTCCAGCACGCATTTTCCCAGGTGAAGGTCGGCAAGATGCAGCAGACGCATAAGGGCCTCCTTGTATGCTTCCGGCAGCGGCGAAGCCGGCCGGCTCTCTCTCCAGTATACCGAATCCGCACAAAAAAAGCCAGACCGTTCCCGCACTTTTTCGCCGCGTTTCGGGCCGCCGCCCTGCTCACAGGACTACGGGGGCGGCAGTCTGTGCAAAATAGTGCAAAAAAGGAAAATCTGGGCAAAATTGGAAAAAGCCGAAACACAGGATTGCATTGGGATTCGTACAATGGTATAATAACCAGGTTGATAAAAACAGAAAACTGGGAAATGAGACGACCCGGCGCCGTTTATCCGCCGGGTGTTGGGGGTTTGCCTAAAAATCACACGATGAACACAGAAGATTTAAAGACCGTTTACAAATGGACGGGCGGTTTCTATTACAATACAATAGAGACTTTACGGGGACTTCCGGCCTGCCCCGGGCAGGGACATCCCTTCCCCGGCGGCCGACATTATGAAAATTCAGGAGGGAAAGCGAGACCATGATCGAGGTAAAAAACCTGACGAAGCGATATGGCAGCCATCTGGCGGTGAACGATATCAGCTTCACGGTGGATGAAGGAGAGGTCGTCGGCTTCCTCGGGCCGAACGGCGCGGGAAAATCCACCACCATGAACATACTGACCGGCTATCTGTCGGCCAGCAGCGGCACGGTCAAGATCAACGGCTTTGATATTCTGGAGAAGCCGAATCAGGCCAAGGCCAGCATCGGCTACCTGCCGGAGCAGCCTCCGCTCTATCTGGATATGACCGTGCGGGAATATCTGGATTTCATGTACGACCTGCGGAAATGCAAGCTCTCCCGCGAGACGCATATTGCGGAGATCTGCCGGCTGGTGAAGATCGACGGCGTGTACGGGCGGCTGATCAAGAACCTTTCCAAAGGATACCGCCAGCGCGTCGGGCTGGCGCAGGCGCTCATCGGGAACCCGCCGGTGCTGATTCTGGACGAGCCGACCGTCGGCCTGGACCCGAACCAGATCATCGAAATCCGCAGCCTGATTAAAAACCTGGGCAAGCACCACACCGTCATCCTGTCCTCCCACATTTTGCAGGAGATTGAAGCGGTGTGCGACCGGATCATCATCATCAACCAGGGCAACGTGGTGGCGGACGACACCGCCGCCAACCTCACCAAGCGGTATTCCAGCGACCGCCGCCTCCTTCTCCGGGTGGCCGGAGGGGAGGACGAGGTGCTCGGCCTGCTGACCCGCGCCCCGGGCGTGGAGCACGCCGCCTCGCTGGGCGAAAAGGAGCCGGGCGTATTCGAATTCGCCATCACCCCCGCCGAGGGCCAGGATGTCCGCCGTGAGATTGCCGGCCGCCTGGCTTCCCGCAACTGGCTGATACTGGGGATGCGCTCCATGGAGATGACGCTGGAGGACGTGTTCGTGGCCCTGACCCGCGAAAATCTGTCTGCGGCCCGGAAAAATAAGAAAGGAGGGCGTGTCTGATGGGTGCGATTTTCAAACGGGAATTCAAATCGTTTTTTACCTCCCCGGTCGGTTACATCCTGCTGGCGGTGATGACCTGTGCATCCGGCTTTTTCTTCTTTGTCTTCAACATTTATGCGGGCAGCCCGGATCTGTCGTATGTATTCGGCAACCTGTTCACCGTGGTGCTGCTGATTCTGCCGATCTTGACCATGCGGCTGTTCAGCGACGAAAAGAGGCAGAAGACCGACCAGGCGCTGCTGACCTCTCCCTGCAGCCTGACGGGGATTGTGCTGGGCAAGTTTTTCGCCGCGCTGCTGATGTTCGTGCTGTCGCTGGCGATTCTGCTGGTCTTTGCGGTGGTCATCGCTTTCCAGGTCACCCCGTCCTGGAGCGTGATTATCGGCAATTTCCTCGGCCTCATCCTGGTCGGCGGCCTGGTAATCTCCATCGGCCTGTTCATCTCCAGCCTGACCGAAAGCCAGCTCATTGCCGCGATCGGCACCCTGGGCGTCTCGGTGGCGCTGCTGATGATGGATTCCCTGACCAACATCTTTTCCAACCTTCCCGCGGTGGCGACGGTGGTTAATTTCCTGTCGGTTTCACAGAAATATACGGAGTTCACCAGCGGGATACTGAATTATGCCTATGTCGTCTTTTTCCTGAGTATGCAGGCGCTGTTTGTGTTCCTGACCGTCCGCGTGCTGGACCGCAAGAGATGGAGCTGAACACGCCTCTCCGCTGCCAATGAGCGGGAGGACGTACGGGCCGGAGACGCCCGGATTGTCCCACCAATTCGGAAAGGAGCATGAGCTTGAAAAAGGAGAATACACCGGAGCGCGAGGAGCTGCAAGGCGGCGCCCTTCCGGAAACAGAAATAGAGGAACTGGCCGGGGAACCGGCGGAAAACGGCGTGCGGCCGGCCGCATCGGTTCCGGCGCCCGCCGGGGAGCTTTCCGGCGGGGAATCCGCGGCGGAGGCGCCGGAAGCGGACGAAGACGCCGCCGCAGGGGCGGATGGGAACATTGACCAGGCCGCCGGTGAAGACGCCGGGGAAAAACAGGAAAAGCCGGTAAAGCCGAAAAAGGAAAAGGGGAAGAGGGATACCCGCAAGCTCCGTTACGGCGGGATGGCGACGGCGCTGACCGCGGTGGTCATCGTGGTCATCGTCCTGGTCAACGTGGTGGCGAATATCCTCAACGAACGCTTCCCGATCAATCTTGACCTGACGGCGGACAAGCTGTTCACCCTCAGCGACGAGAGCAAGGAGATCGCCCGGGGGATCGACAAGGATGTGGAAGTGGTGCTTTTCCTGGAGGAGAGCGAGCTGGAGAACGCTTCCACCGACGGAACGGGCGCTATTTTCAAGCAGCTGCATGAGCTGCTGGAGCTGTACGATTCCTATTCCGGCGGCAAGGTGAAAACCACCTATGTCGACCTGAACAGCGACCCGTCCCTTTCGCTGCGGTACGAGGAGTACGACATCTCCTCCTACTATGACGTGCTGTTCCTCTGCGGCGACCGCTACCAGAAGGCGAACATCACCGACATGTTCACCTATGACGAAACCTCTTACTATTACTACGGCTCCATCGACGTGCAGTCCTCCTCCGTGGAGCAGTCGCTGGCCTCCAGCCTGATGATGGTGACCTCCGATGTGACCCCCGAGGTCCTGCTTCTGACCGGCCACGAGGAGGATTCGAGCACCATCGAGGGACTCCAGTCGATTCTGGAGGTTAACAATTACTCGGTCACCGAGCTGAACACCACCGGGTCGGAGGACTACAGCGAGGACGCGGTGATGGCGATTATCGCCGCGCCGGCCAAGGATTACAGCGATGCCGAAATCGAAGCCCTGCGCAGCTGGCTGGACAACGACGGCAAGCGCGGCCGCCAGCTGATGGTGTTTGTCAACTACGCGGCGGACTGCCCCAACCTGTATGAATACCTGAGCGTGGAATACGGCCTGGAAGTCACCGACAATCTGGTGCAGGAGACCGACGCGAACCGGGTGATGAGCTATCAGGCATTTTACACCTATGCGGACATGGGGGACAGCGAGTATCTTTCCGACCTGTCCGGCCGCCTCGTCCTGGCGCCGACCACCCGCCAGCTGCTGATGAACGCGGGGACCAATTCCGACAACTCCCTGTACAACACGTCGCTGTTCACCTTCCCGGAAAGCGCCAAGCTGATTGCTATGGCCGATGCCCTCGGGGATGGTGAGGACGAGGGGCAGGAAGGACAGGAAGGACAGGAAGCGGCGGAGCCGTTCGACGCGGACGAGTACCCGGTCGTCGGCGGGGCGATGGCCACCTCCTGGGGCTATGACGCCGACAACAACCGGATTGAAACCAACGTGATCGTGCTGGGCAGCCATCTGCTGGCCAACCAGTATTTCACCTCCATGTCCACGGTCTACAACGAGGAATTCCTGCTGGCGGTCGCCAACGGCGTGACCGGCAACGAAACCCTGGTGAACATCTCCACCAAACCGCTGGAGCAGACCTCGCTGGAGTTCACCTCCGGCCAGGCGAACATCTTTTTCATCATTTTTGTGGCGGCGATTCCGGTGGCGCTCCTGATCGTCTGCCTGGTGATCTTCCTTAGGAGGAGGCGTCTATGAGCAAGCAGGTCCGAAACTTAATCCTTGCAGGCGTCGCCGTGCTGGCTCTGGTCGGCCTGCTGCTGGGACTGCTCTTCCTCCTTCCCGGGGAAGAGGAAGGGGAGGGGTCCTCGGTTGTCAGCGACACCACCATTACCCTCCTGGACAAATCCACCGATGCCGACGGGGAAAGCATCAGCGATCCGGTCAGCAGGGTGGTGGTCAGCCAGGGAGAGGCCAGCTATACCATCGCCCCGAACGAGGAGGGCGAGATGAGGGTGGAAGGGTTTGACGACCTGCCGGTGAACACCTCGGCCATCACCGCCATGTCGAACAATTTCGCCAGTATGACCGCGGATAAAAAGGCGGCGGACACATCGGATAACGAGGCCGATTTCGGCCTGGACGAGCCGCAGGCCGTCGCGGAGATCACCTATGCCGACGGCACCACGGTGACGGCCGAGCTGGGGGATCAGACCCCGCTGGAAGACGGCTATTATTTCCGCCTGAGCACCGACGAGGCGATCTACATTGTGGGCAGCACCCTGAGCAGCCGGATGCTGGACAAGGCGGAGGCCTATATCGGCACGTCCCTGATCGTGGCGCCCTCCACCCGTGAGGACGACGAGAACGGGGAGGCGATTGTGTACGGCATGAGCCTGAGCGGCACGGTCCGTGCGGACAAGCCCTTCTCCTTCCGCCTGTTTGAGGAAGGAGACCCGAGCAATCTGCAGGTTTTCGGCTATGTCATCGATTCGCCGGGGATACACGGGGTCAGCCAGAATCAGGACGTGCAGAATCTGTTTACCGGGGCCACGTCTCTGACGGCGCTTGAGGCGGAGAAGGCCCATCCCACGGAAGAGGACCTGAAGGGATACGGGCTGGACGACCCCTATTCGGTCTGCGAGCTGACCCTGGCGATTCAGACCAACAGCACCGACGAGGAGGATACCTCCGCGCTGGTTTACTACAACAAGACCAAGCACACCATAAAGCTTGGCGGTAAAAACGACGACGGGTATTACTACGCCATGGTGGACGATTATGACGCCGTCTTCCTGGTGGGCTCCTCCTCGGCGGCCTGGGCGGATGCGCAGTTCGAGGACATGGTCAGCCGGTTCCTGTTCATGGACAACATCGTGGATGTCTCCTCCATCAGTGTGGATGTGGAGGGGACGGAGACGACCTTCAGCCTGGAGCACTTCCCGGATGCGGAGGACAACGACGGCAAGCTGGAGGTCACGGTGGACGGCGAGGTCTACCCGACCGGCGATTTCCGCACCCTGTATCAGGTGTTTATGCAGCTCAACCGCTATGGGGAAACCAACGAGACGCCCTCGGGCGACCCGTATATGGTGTTCACCCTCCGGCTGCTGGATGAGGAGGCGGAGCCCTTTGTGGCCAGGCTGTACAAGCAGAGCGCAAGCGTGTATGTCTGCGTCCTCAGCACCGGCGACACCTACACCGTCAAGGGCAGCGACGTACAGAATGTGGTTACCCAGATGAACAATTACCTCAACGGCAAAGAGGTCGTGAACTGACCGGCCTTGTTCCGGTGAAGCAGATTTGCCGGCGGAGAGAAGCCGTGGGGGACCCGCGGCGGAAAAGCGGCGCAGGAAATTTCCTGCGCCGCTTTTCCTGTGTTTTGGCCTTCCTGCGCTCCGTCCGCCCCGCCGCCGGGGCAGGCGGAGCGCGCCCTCTTCCGGCCGCAGGTTTTCTCAGGAAATAAGCCATAATAGTTCGCTCCTAAGGGGGGCATCCCGCCATCGGTGGGGGAAGAAGGGAAGGCGGGAAGAGGGGAAGAGGGGAAGAGGAGAAGGAGGGGAAGGAGGGAAAAGGGGAAAAGGGAAACAGGAAGGCGGGAAGGTGAAAGGGTGGAAAGATGGAAAGATGGAAAAGTGGAAAATCAGAAAAACATGGCCCAAGCTCCCGGCTTGGGCCATGCCGGGGACGCATCGGACGGCCAAGCCATGCGCCCCTTGCGGCGGCCGGAGCCTGCCCGCCATACAAATTGTTTCCCAAAGGGTTGCACAACCGGGGTGCGGCAGGATATAATAAGCCGTATACAGACCCCGCGGCGGACAGGGAGAGCCGGATGCCGGAGGGGAGCGGGAGCCGCTCACAGGAAACGGGCGGCAGCAGCAGGCAGCGGCAGAAAGCGGCGTCAAGCGGACGGCGGAGGCCGTCGGCGGAAGGAACCACCGTCTTTCGGCCGCTTGGCACCGGGCCCCTCCAAAGGGCCGGCGCCCTCCCGCCAAACGGAAAGGACGGAACGCGCGCATGAAGGCCATGAAGGTTTTGATGGTCCCCTCCTGGTATCCGACGCCGGGCGCGCCCCTGCTCGGCACATTTTACAAGGAACAGGCGGAGGCGCTGGCCGAGCGGGGCGTGCAGGTGGCGGTGGCGCATGTCAGCGTGGGAGGCGATTTCCGGCCGTCCCGCAACGGTATCCGGCGGGAAGAGGCCGGCGGGGTGCTGACCTATGTGTATACCCGCCCCAACCTGACCCCCCGCTGGGAGGGAGGGCGCTGTTTTCAGCGCACCCGGATGCTGGAACGCCTTTACCGGCGGATCGAACGGGAATGGGGACGGCCGGACGTGGTGAACCTCCGCTCTTCCCTGCACGGGTATGAGGCGATGGCGCTCTGCCGCCGGCATAACCTGCCGCTGTTCTTTATGGAGCATTCCTCCTTTGTGATGACCGAGCCGGCGGACAGCCCGACGGTGCGGCGGCTCCGCGCGGTGATGGAGGCCGCCCGGGTGAACGCCTGCGTCAGCAGCGCCCTGCAGAAGGTGATGGAGCCGACGGGGGAAACCCGTGTGATCCCCGACCCGGTGGACGGCCGCGTCTTTTACCCCCGGGAAACCCCGGCGCGGGAGGCGTTCACCTTCCGCGCCATGGGGCAGCTCCGGCCGATCAAGGGGTATGACGTCCTCATCCGCGCCTTTGCCCTGTTGAGCCGCCGGATGGATGGAAAGCCCGTCCGGCTGGAGATTGCCGGCGAGGGGGCCCAGCGGGAAAGCCTGCAGGCCCTCATCGACGGGGAGGGACTCGGCGCTTCCTGCCGCCTGGTGGGAGCGGTCCCCCGCGCCCAGGCGGCGGATTATATGAACGGCTGCGATTGCTTCCTTTGTTCCTCGCGGGTGGAAACGCTTTCCTGTGTCCTTAACGAGGCGGCGGCCTGCGGCAAGCCGGTGATCAGCACCCGCTGCGGCGGCCCGCTGGATATTGTCACGGAGGAAACGGGGCTGCTGGTTCCCGTGGACGACCCGGAGGCGATGGCCGCGGCGATGGAACAGATGACCGCGGCCGCCGGGCGGTACGACCCGTCCCGCATCCGTGCGCTGACGCTGGAGCGGTTCGGGCGGGACGCGGTATGCGAACGGCTGATTGCCGCCTGCCGGGACGCCGCCGGCTGATTTTCCTTCTGAGCCGTATGGCGGCGGCATAGATTGATAACGACAACGCATCCCCGCCCGGCGGGCGGGAGACGGAAAAAGGAGAGATTGCCGTGCCCCGGATATCCCTGCCGCCAAGCCGCACCCTGACGCCCCACCCGGGGGCGGTGCCTTATTATACGTTCCCCGCCTTTGACGTCTTTCCGTTTGTGCGGCACGGGTTTTCCACCCGCCTGGGCGGGGTGAGCGGCGGGGACTGCGCGAGCATGAACCTGAGCTTCGGCCGGGGGGACGACCCCGCGTGCGTGCGGGAAAACTTCGGCCGCCTCTGCGGCGCGATCGGGGTGAAGGCGGAAAACGTGGTGGTTTCCGCCCAGGAGCACCATACCAACCTGTACAACGCGACCGCGGCCGACCGCGGCCGGGGGATTACCCGGGAAAAGGGGTATACCGATATCGACGGCCTGCTGACCGACGAGCCGGACGTGGTGCTCTGCACCCAGTATGCCGACTGCGTGCCCCTGTTTTTCCTGGATCCGGTGCGGCGGGCCGCGGCCCTGTCCCATGCGGGCTGGCGGGGGACGGCGGCCCGCATCGGCGCGCTGACGGTGGAACGGCTGTGCGGCGATTACGGCTGCCGGCGGGAGGATATCCTCGTGGGGGTGGGCCCTTCCATCGGCTTTTGCTGCTTTGAGGTGGACGCCCCGGTATTCGAGGCGTTTGCCGGGATGGCGGAGTTTGGTCCCTCCTGCGGCCGGGACGACCGCAACGGCAAGTATCATGTCAGCCTGTGGGAGATGAACCGGCGGATCCTCCTGGCGGCGGGGGTGCGGGAGGAGCATATCACGGTGACCGACCTGTGCACCCGCTGCCATCCGGACGTGTTCTGGTCCCATCGGGCGACCGGCGGGCGGCGGGGGAACCTCGGCGCCTTCCTTTCCCTGACGGCGTGAGTGCCGGCGGGGGCGCCGGTAATGCCCGGAAAAGCGAGGGGGAAATGGTATGCCGTATCGGCTGGCCGATCTGGTCCTGTATTTTTTTATCTACAGCTTCTGCGGATGGACGATGGAAACCGTCCTGTGCTCCATTCAGGAGAAGCATTTTGTCAACCGCGGCTTTCTCAACGGGCCGATCTGCCCGATCTACGGCTGCGGCCTTCTGCTGATCCTGCTGGTGCTGACGCCGGTGCGGGACGGGATTACCAACCCGCTGTATGCGCTGCCGCTGGTGTATGTGGTGGGCACGGTGCTGGCCTCGGCGCTGGAATATTTCACCTCCTGGGGGATGGAAAAGCTGTTCCACGCCCGCTGGTGGGACTATTCCCATTACCGCATTAATCTTCACGGACGGATCTGCCTGCCCATCTCCCTGCTTTGGGGGGTGCTGGCGGCGGCTTTCCTCTATCTGGTGCAGCCGCTTCTGGAAGGGCTGGTCACCGGGCTGTATCAGGCGGCGGAATGGCTTCCGGCGCTGCTGGCGGATGTCTTTTTCCTCCTGTTTCTGGTGGACCTGGTGATCTCGGTGAACGTGGCGCGGGCTGTCGGAAAAACGCTGGAGCAGCTGGACAAATGGAGCGAGCTGCTCCGCATCCATCTGGAAAGCCTGAAGCTGCCCTCCCGCGAGGCAATACTGGAGCTGCTGGAAAAAGCCAATGTGCGGTTCGCCGGCAAGGGCGCCGGCCGCTCCCGGGAGCGGAAGGAACGGCTGGCGGAATGGCGGGCTCTGCCGGAGGCGGCGCTCCGCCGCAGGCTTGCCGATGCGGTGGACGAGCTCCGGCGCAGGAAGGAAGAGGTGATGGCCGGCACCCGCGCCCTCCAGCGGCGGATGCTGCGGGCCTTCCCGCATCTGAACCGGCAGGGGAAGACCACCGCGGCCGCCGACCTGCGGGAATACTGGGCGGAGCGGCGGAAAAGCCAAAAGGGCGAAGACAGGGAAGGGAAAACAGGCGGGCCGCCGTCTGCCGGGGAACCGCCGCAGGACAGCGGAGACTGAGGCCGGCCGCTTTCCACATCTCAGGGAGGCCGGGGTCAACAGGATTGTGCGCATCCATGGCTGTGCGCGTCATGGCCCCTGCAGCAGCCGCCCGGCCGGCCCGGAACACTGCGCAGCAGCGCGGGGCGCGGGCCGCTTTTCTGCGGCACTCCCTGCGCAGGGGGTACGCCGCACTTCTGCCCGGCGGAAGCCTGACGCGCACCGCGGGACGTGAACGGCCGGAGAGGGAGCCGGGAGGAGGACCTTGCGGATAGTAAAGGCGGACCGAAATCCTGCATGCCGCTGCGGATAATATGCGGAAAGCCGGCGGCCTGAGCGTCGTTCTCGGCGAACCGCCGGCCTGGGGGGTATATTATACCGTACGCTTCCGTTTGTGCGTCCGGCGGCGGGCCTGCCCCTTGGAATACAATCAGGAGCGGTGCTTCGATGCATCCGGCTGGAATCGCCGGTCACTCCCGGCCATTCCCAATCACTCCTGTTTACTCCCAGCCGCTTCCGGCAAAAAGAGCCTGCCGCGGCAGCGGCTTGCCGTTTGCCGTGAAGGGGTGAAGCGGTGAAAGAAGCAAGGGGGGAGCATGGAAGCAGGGGAGCAAAGGAGCGAGGGAAAAGGGGACAAGGGGACAAGGGGGAAAAAGGCGAAGGTCCGTCGCTATATGGATACGCTGACGGCTGAACGGCTGTACGAAATACCGAGCGGCGATGTTTCAAACCGGCGGGGGCTTATCCTGCCGCAACCCGCCGTTATTATCCCCCATTATCCCCTTCGGGCGATATCCACGGTGCGGCCATCCCGAAGGACAACCGGCGGCCGAGGAGGTTGGCACGAGGGACGAAAGCGGAAATCAACCGAAGCGCTGCTTGTGTAATCGACCGCCGCGGCGCGCTTCCCCGTCCGGACGCCTCCCCACGGGTGCAGGGCACAAAGGCCCTGGCGGGCTGTTCCCGCAAAAAACGAAAAGGGGGATTGTCCGTGCGGACAATCCCCCTTTCACGCCCGCCGCGGCGCGGATATCCGGAGATGATTTCACCAGGCGGCGCTTTTCAAACCGGCCCCGGCCCGGCGCCGGTTCTTTAGGCGGCGGGCCTGCGGCGGCGCCCGCCGAAGCGGTTACAGGCTGCGGAGCCAGCGGGCGGCCCATTCCGACCACGGGGCGCAGGATTCCGCCGACGGGCCGGTCTCCTCCGTGGCCAGGGAGAGGCCGTGCGGCCCGCTGGGCAGCAGGTGCATCTCCAGCGGGATGCCATGCTTCCGCAGGGCGCCGGCCAGCAGCAGGGAATTTTCCACCGGCACGCCGTCGTCGTCCCAGGTATGCCATAGGAAGGCGGGCGGGGTGTCCGGCGACACCTGTTTTTCCAGGGAGGCCAGCTCCAAGCACTCCTCGTACCGGCTGCCGAGCAGGTTCTCGAAGGAGCCGCGGTGGGCGAATGCTCCGGACGTGATTACCGGATAGGCGAGGATCATCCCGTTCGGGCGGATCTCCTCCGCCCGGAGGCCGAGCGGCGCGGTGAGCAGCTCCCGGGTCCAGAACACCCCCAGGCTGGCGGCCAGATGGCCGCCGGCCGAAAAACCGCAGACCACGATCTTCTCCGAGTTTACCATCCACTCCGCCGCGCGGCGGCGGACCAGGGCGACGGCCGCGGCCAGCTCCAGCTGCGGTCCGGGAAAAATCGCCTGGCCGGCGACCGAATAGCGCAGCACGAAGCACTGGAAGCCCAGGGCGAGGAAACGCAGGGCGACGGGTTCGGCCTCGCGGTCGGAGGTCATCTGGTAGCCGCCGCCCGGGCAGATGACGACGGCAGGCCGGGGCCTCTCCGGCATCTCGGGGGATGGGGAGCGCAGATAGGTATACAGGCAGGGGGAGCCGGTCCCCTGCACGCCGGCGCGGGAATAGGGGATGGAAAGGGCGATTTTTTCAAAGATCAAGGTGGTTCCTCCTTATCAGGGGCCGGAGCCCGGCCCGCACGGTTGTCGTACCCCAGTATACCGCAGGGAAACGGAAAAGGAAAGGGCTTTTTCCTGCCCGGGTTCCCTTGCCGAAATCACCCCCGCGGTCAGGGAGCAGCGCGTCCGCCGGCGGCCGGAATCACCGCGTCGGCGCTCCATGCCGGGAGGCGCCGGCCGGCCGTCGAACGGCCGTCGATCGGCGGCCCTGCCGTCGGCCGTCCATTTCCGCCGGCGCGGCCCAAAACGCTTTTCGGGGAAAACGGGCGGGCGGCAGGGCGGAAGACCGGGCGGGCCCGCGCCGGTAACGAAGCAACGCGGCCGGCCGCCTTTTGCTGCCGCCGAAAACCGCGCGTCCCCCGGCCGCCGGGCTGGGAAGGGCACGAAGGACCGCCGATTGATAGAATTCGTTAAATATGGATAGAAAACTGCTGAGGAGGTATTGTTCATGACCACTCTCTCCGTTTCGGCCCCCGCTCTCCGCGCGCTTCGGATGGAGCGGCAGGGGCTGCTGTCCCCGGCCGCCGATGCCGGGGCGTATGAAGCCCTTTTCCGCCGGATGCAGCCGGTGAGGCCGGTGGCCTTTTCCTGTCCCGGCGAACCGCCCGCCCTGGTTTACCGCTGTGAGGAGGGCGGCCGGTGCTTTGCCGAGCCCTGGCGGGCGCAGCGCCGGCTGGTGAAGGGCCGCTTCCAGGGCGGCCGGGTGGGCTATATCCTCGCCGACGACTGGGAAACCATGATCGCCGCCTACCGCCGGCCCGCCGACCTCGGCGACCCGTGCTTACGGCATTTCTACGAATTTTTCCGGCGGGAAGCGCCGCTCACCATCCACCAGATGCAGGAGGCCACCGGCTGGAAGGCTAAGGAGATTACGGCCCTTCTCCATACCCTTCAGCAGGCGTTCCTGGTATATGAGGATCAGGTAGACGGCGATTGGGAGCGGGGCTGGTATCTTTTTGAAAGCGAATTCCCGCAGGTGACGCCCGGGGCCGTTTCCCGGGAGGAGGCGCTGGAGACGCTTGTCCTCCGGCAGATGGAGTCCCTGGGGTTTGCCGACCTGGAAACGCTGCGGGGCTTTTACTGCCTGCCCGGCAGGGAACTGAAGGCGGCCGCCGGGCGGCTGGCGGACAGGGGCCTTGCTCTGCCCGCTTCCCTGGAGGGGCGGGACGGCTGGATGCGTCCGCAGGACGCCGCGCTGCTGCCGGCATATGCGGAAAGGCCCGGCCCGCCGTCGGTATTCGTCCTTCCTCTTTCGGATTACCTGGTCCTTTGCGCGCAGGCCGCCCTGAAACGCCGGTTCGCCCTGCCGGACGTGCTGCAGTATCTGCTGGTGGACGGGGAATTCGCCGGCGCGGTACGGGGAAAGTGGCGCCAGGGTCCGCACGACCTGTGGGAGATCGCCCTCTTCCTCCCGGCCGGCGAGGCTGCCCGGCGCCGGGAGGAGATCCGCGCCGCCGTCCGGGCGGTATACCCGCACCTGGACGAAATGGACTGCCCGCTGAGAGCTTACGGCGTGGGAGGCGGCCGGCCGGAAACGCTCTGAGGAAAAAGCCGTTCCGGAACGCGGGTGCGGGGCGGGCCTTTTTCCCGCCCAGGCGTTCCGCCGTCCCTTCTTTTCACATTACCACTTGACAAAAGCCGGCAAATGCGGTATAATCACTGTAAAGCGATTTGCTTTACAGTTTTGGGCGGCCGGCGGGTCAAAGAGGGTGGATGCGTGGCGAAAAACATGGAAATTTCCCTGCTGTTCGATTTTTACGGCGATATGCTGACCGAAAAGCAGCGGGACGTGGTGGAGCTGTATTACAACGACGACCTCTCTCTGGCGGAAATCGCGGAAAACGCCGGCATCACCCGTCAGGGCGTCCGGGATTCGATCAAGCGGGCGGAGGCCCAGCTGCTGGAGATGGAGGACCGCCTCGGCCTGGCCCGCCGCTTCCGCTCCGTGCGGGAGGGCTTCGAGGCCATCCAGGCCGCCGCGCGGGAGATCCAGGAACTGAACGCCCGGTTCGGCTATTCCCGCGAAATTGAGCAGCGGGTGCAGACCATCCTCGACCTGTCCAGGCAGCTCAGCGAGGAATGAGGGGAAGAAACTGTGGCACGGGGATAAAGAGTGCAAGAGTGCAAAAGTACGAAAGCGCATGAAAGCAAAGGCAGAAGGTCCCGGGATAAAGCGGTCCCGCTCCGGAGCCGGCTCTCCGCCGTTCCCGTCATTTTGGAAATAAAGGAGATTTACCGTGGCTTTTGAAGGGCTTTCCGACAAGCTGTCCGCCGCCTTTAAACGGCTGCGCTCCAAAGGAAAACTGTCCGAGTCGGACGTGAAGGAAGCGATGCGCGAGGTGCGCCTCGCCCTTCTGGAAGCCGACGTCAACTATAAGGTGGCCAAGGATTTCACCAAGGCCGTGACCGAGCGGGCGGTGGGTTCCCAGGTGATGGAGAGCCTCACCCCTGCGCAGATGGTCGTCAAGATCGTCAACGAGGAGCTGACCGCCCTGATGGGCGGCGAGGCGGCCCGCCTGGCGACGGCCAGCCATCCCCCCTGCGTTGTGATGATGTGCGGCCTGCAGGGCGCGGGCAAGACCACCCATGCCGGCAAGCTGGGGCGGATGCTCAAATCCCAGGGTCACCGCCCGCTTCTGGCCGCGTGCGACGTCTATCGGCCCGCGGCGATCAAGCAGCTGCAGGTGGTGGGGGAGAAAGCCGGCGTCCCGGTTTTTGAGATGGGGACGGCCAACCCGGTGGAGATTGCAAAAAAGGCAGTCGCCCACGCCCGCGACCATGGCAACGATTACGTCCTGCTGGATACCGCCGGCCGGCTGCACATTGACGAGCAACTGATGGACGAACTGAAAAAGATCAAGGAGACCGTTTCCCCCCATGAAATCCTGCTGGTGGTGGACGCGATGACCGGCCAGGACGCGGTCAACGCCGCTTCGGCCTTTGACGAGGCGCTGGGCATCACTGGCGTGATGATCACCAAGCTGGACGGCGACACCCGCGGCGGCGCGGCGCTGTCCATCCGGGCGGTGACCGGCAAGCCGATCAAATTTGCCGGCGTGGGCGAAAAGCTGGACGAGCTGGAGGTTTTCCATCCTGAGCGGATGGCTTCCCGTATCCTCGGCATGGGGGACGTGCTCTCCCTGATTGAGAAGGCGGAGCAGCAGATTGACCGCCGGCAGGCCGAAGAGCTGGCCCGGAAGATGCAGGAGAACAAATTTGACCTCAACGACATGCTGGATCAGTTCGCTCAGATCAAAAAGATGGGCAATATCAAAAGCATGCTCGGCATGCTCCCCGGCGTCGGCAAGCAGCTGCAGGATGTCGAGATCGACGAGAAGCAGTTCGACCGGGTAGAGGCGATCATCCTGTCCATGACCCCGGCGGAACGGGGGAAGCCCGATCTCCTCAATCCCTCCCGCAAACGGCGGATCGCCGCGGGCTGCGGGATGAAGGTGGAGGATGTGAACCGTCTGCTCAAGCAGTACGACGCCATGCGTCAGATGATGAAGCAGATGAAGGGCCTGGGCAAGGGCAAAAAGAAGATGCGGGGCTTGCCCAAAATGCCGCCGATGGCCCCGCGCGGCGGCCGCTTTTGAATTCTGCCATAAGGTTCCCCTTACTGGTTGAAGATATTTTGATTATGATTTTTGGAGGTACAGACATGGCTGTCAAAATCAGACTGCGCCGCATGGGCGCGAAGAAGAACCCGTTTTACCGCATCGTCGTCGCGGATTCCCGGTATCCCCGCGACGGACGCTTCATTGAGGAGATCGGCTATTACAACCCGCTGGTGGACCCCGCCGAGATCAAGGTCGACGCGGAGAAGGCCCAGAAGTGGATCGCCAACGGCGCGCAGCCGACCGACACCGTGAAGGCGCTGCTCAAAAAGGCGGGCGTGTAATTCCGGGGTTTGCAGAGGTTGACCGGGCGGGAATATTTTCCCGCCCATCCAAAGCTTTACGAAGGGGGTTAATGCTATGAAAGAACTTTTGGTATCCATCGCAAAAGGACTCGTCGAGGACCCCGACGCTGTCGTCGTGGAACAGGACGAGCCCGCCGAAGACGGAACCATTGTGTTCCACCTGCATGTTGCGCCCGACGACATGGGCCGCGTCATCGGCAAGCAGGGCCGCATCGCGAAAGCGATCCGCACGGTCATGCGCGCCGCCGCGACCCGTCAGGAAGCCCGCGTTTCGGTGGAAATCGACTGATTGCGCCGCGGGGCTTCCCGGTCGGGAACTTCCCTCCATGCAAAAATCCCGGACGAAAAAATCGTCCGGGATTTTTTATTGATTAAAAGCCCTCAAAACGTCTTATAAGCTCTTATAAGTGTTTATTAGGAGTAGCCGCAAAGTGGCTTAAATACTGGTTTTTTCATGTATCATCATAAATCCGCTTATATCTCTTTATATCTTACCTTTGTAAGCGCGGGCGTCAAAAAAGCGTCAAATAGCATTTTGAAGGGTAGTGTCAATAGTTTTGCGCAAATTGGTTTGCAGGCTCTGGTGTGAATGAAGTCAGCCAGCAATGGAGACTTTCCCAATGGCAGCCTCCAGATGCTT
>CAJFTG010000023.1 GCA_904419875.1 Candidatus Avimonas caecicola
AAAAACGGGAATTAAGCGGCTTTCCGCTTTGCTGAGGCCGGGACAGGCGAACGCCTGCCCCGGCCTTTTCGCGTCCGCCGGCCCTGGGGGGATTTTGCGCCGGCTGAGGGAGCCCGCCGGGGCGGCCGCCCCTCCCTTCGGAGTATCCGCCCGGCATGCTGCCCGGTTGGCGGTTATTTCCGCTCATTTTACCTTCCCGGCTTTGCCGCCCGTCGGAGTTTTCGTGCGGCGCCTCTTTCGCGTGGGAACGGCTGTTCCCTCCCGCTGCGCTGGACTTCCCGCCCGGCTTTTTTGTCTGCGTGCAGATTTTCAACCGTTCTATTCCCTGCTCTATCCTGCTCTCCCCTGTTCTATCCTGCGCCCCCTGTTTCCCCTTGCTCCCCTTGCTCCCCTCTGCCCTGCCCCTCCCTGTCCCGCCTTCCATCAGTATTATCTCGCTCTCCTCCTCTCTCCTGCTGCCAACCCTATCCACCCTCTACCTGCCCCTTTCTGTCCCGCCCTTTCCCGCCCTGTCCCGCCCCCCTCGCTTCCCGCTTTGCACTTCCCGCACCGCCTCCTGCCCGCCCTTTGCGGCGGCGCGGGAGGCTTTTTTGCCGCAGGGGCGAAAACGGGAAGGCCACAAAGGGCGGAGGGGACGGAAGCGGACAGAATCCGCAGAAAAAGTCAATTTTATTCCCCTCGGACAGGGGGTATGGTCAAGTTTTTACCACTTTTTTTGATGGACGACAAAAGGGGCGGAAGCTTGGCAATATTGCCATATTTTTGTAAAAATGATTGGCCTTTGTTTGAAAAATAAGGAAGAAAGCAGCGCGTAAACCGCCTCACAAGAAATCATTTCCAGAGACAAGGGGAGGAGAAAAAGGTAAAATTAAGACACGTGGATGGTCACGTCCGAACGAGGAAAAAAGTCGCTGGACAATGTATTATAAATTTGCCGGAAAGAGGCTTTGATTTTATGGAGATAAGCCAAACGACGGCGAGCACAGCGGCAGTCACAGCCGGAAAGAAGTCCATATTAAAAAAGAGATTGGGAGGAAGAAAAATGAAACGAGCAAAGACAATGGCGTTGATCCTGTCGGCGGCGATGGTTCTTTCGGCCGGGATGGCGGCCTCCGCCGAAAACACGGTGGAAAAGACCATTGGCGGCGACACGGCCCGTATCCTCGTCGATTTCGAAAACCTGGAAGAAGGGAAACTGACGGAGGACGGCGAAGAGGCGTTCAGCGACTCCAACAAAGAGCTCGGCATCGACATCAAGATCGCTCCCGAAGGCGTGGAGGGCAGCAAGGGGCTGGTTTTCGGCGTAACCTCGGCATACACCGGCAGCGGCAGCTATGTCAACGCGACGGCGAATCCCTCGGCCGGCCCGAACAAGGATGTTTGCCTGGACGGCACCACCGACATCGTGCTGCACATCCGCTGCAACGAGACCCGCGGCTGGATGAGCACCGCCGACTTCACGCTGACGGTCGGGGAATACGACTGTGACGAGGACGGCAACGTCGTCATGGAGGAAAACAAGGAAACCGGCAAGGCGGAGCCGAAAATCACCTGGCGGCAGGTTGCGGCCGACCCGACCACCGTGTGGTATACGATGAGAGACGGCGAGGACGAATGGGAAGAGCAGGTAGGCATGTCCGGCGCGGCGATTAATTTGCCGGTTGATTTCGAAGGCTATGTCAAAATCCCGCTGACGGCGTTTGATCCCACCTGGTCCACCACGGACGTGAACGACCAGTGGGATATGGAAACCATCAACGCCATCCGGGTGGACTGCGGACTGTATTCGAACTTCATTTCGGAGGGAGAAGACGAAGGCTGGTTCCTGGTGCTGGATGAGCTGGGCTTTATCGGCGATTATGAAGATGTGCCCCTGACCAAGCCGGAGGACTCTGGCGAAGGCGAGGGTACCACGACCGTCCCCAACACCACGACCACCACCAACAAGCCGGCGGAGGGCCAGGGCAATCAGGAAGACCCGGAGAATCCGAAGACCGGTGAAAACACCATCGTCCTGCTGGGCGGCGCGGCGGCTCTGGCGGTCTGCGCGGGCGCGGTGCTGAGCGTGAGCCGCCGCCGTAAGACCGGCCGCTGACCATTGGCACGGCATTCCCCGGCGCTTTGAACGGCGGCCTCTCCCTCTCTCCTCCCTTCCACCTCCTTTCCTCCTCCCTCTTCTTTCCCCCTCTTCTCTGCCTGCGCGGCGGAGGTCAGGAGAAGAGGAGGGAAAAGAGAGGGAGAGGGGGGGAGAGGGGAGGCCGGAACCGGAATAGGGAAGAAGAACGACGGCAGGAGGCATACGAATGATGAAAGCGAGAAAATTTGCCGGAACGCGGCTTGCGCCGGCGCTGCTGACCTGCGCGCTGCTGGTTTCCGTCGTGCCGGGCATGGCTTCGGCGGCATCCTCCTTTACCCCGAGCAGCAGCAATTTCCGCACGGTGTTTGACTTTGACACCGTCCCGGCGGCCTATACGGAGGGCTACAAGCCGGGCACCCGCAGCGACACCATCGGGCTGGGAAAAAGCCAGAAGGCGATCACGGCGGACGGCCTGGGCCTGACCTATGACCTCACCATAGTGAAAAACGACGCGCTGGACGGCGGGCTGGCGCTGCAGATCGACGTCAAGGACCTGGCCCCGGAGAACGGCGCGTACTGCCCGATCACCCTGCGGCCGGATTACGGCGACAACCTCCAGACCGACGTGAGCGGCGCCGAGTACTTCGCCTTTTGGGTGGATACCACGGGATTCATTGACCAAAACGGCGAAAAAACGGTGAAGCGCATGGATTTTTACATCCAGGAAATGGATGTGGAGGCGGACGGTTCGGTATCCGCGGAAAGCGCCACGGCCTGGCGTCCGGATTATAAGGAAACCACCGCCGAGGGGCCTTATTATGAGTATGAGGACGGCAAGGGCGGCTGGCTCCGCAGCGAGGACTTCACCGTGCTGGATTTCGGCCTGCCGGTGGATTATCAGGGCTGGGTCCGCTTCCCGATTGCATCTCTGGTCCATACCGATTTCTCGACAACGGACACCGACGGCGTTTTCAACGGCAAACAGCTGACGCACGTCTTCCTGGGGCTGGGGAATTATGCGGCGCATAAAGGGAGCGTGTATCTGTTCGACCAGATCGGCTTCATGGGAGACTTCTCTTCCGGCTCCGGCGGGGAAGACACCACCACCGCGCCCCCGGCCGGCGGGGAACCCGTCACCGAACCCGACGGGAATGCCGATTCCACCACGACCGCCGATCCCGATGCGGATCCTACCACGACGGCCGGCGGGACGGATGAGGACGGAAAGACCAGTCCCACCAGCCGGACGACCGCGGACGACGGAAGCGAGCCGGTCGGCGGCGGGGACGGATATGGAGACGGAGACGGAAGCGGCGGGTCCTTCCCCTGGGGCTGGATTGCGGCGGCGGCCATCGTGGTCGTTCTGGCCGGCGGCGGCGTGACGCTGTATCTGCTGTATAGAAAGGGGAAGCTGCCCTTCGGCAAATCCTCCGGCGGGGACGGCGAGTAAGCCCGGAACCCGCGCGGACCGGCAGAGAGTGTACAAAACGGCGGAGCCGCTTTGGCGACGATTCCGACACCATTCAGCGGCTCCGCCTCGGTTTCCCCGGGGTCCGGCGCATGGAGAGGGCAAATGGACGAGATCATAAGACTGGGGAAAAAGTTCGAGTTTGACAACGCGTATTGGGAAAACCCGAAGGAATACAACTTCATCAACCTGTATCAGGTGGGGGAGCTTTACTGCGCGGACAATTACGAGATTGTCGAGCACCGGCAGGTCTGCCATGAAATCACCTGCATTATTTCCGGCCGCGGCTATGTCTTCACCGACGGGAAAGCCATGAAGGCGGCCGAACGGGATGTGTTTCTGACCAAGAAAAACCAGATTCACCGGATCAATTCCGCGCAGGATTCCCCGCTGCGCTATTATTACCTGGCGTTTGATTTCAACGAGCGGGCGGAGCAGCAGCCCTATCTGGCGGTCAAGGAGTGGTTCCTGTCCGAACAGGAGGTCGTCGCCAAGGACGCGGTCGGCCTGGCGCATCCCTTTTCCAAAATCATGACCGAGATGTACTGCTTTTCCCGCAATTCCAGCGAAATGGTCGGGACCTATATCGATCAGATCTTGTATCTGACCTGCCGGCTGTTCGCCAACAAGGAGCCGATCCGCTATCTGCCTAAAGGGGCCGACGGTTCGGTCGGCCGCGTGGTGTATGCGGTAATCCGCTACGTGGACGAAAATATTTACAACATCGGGACGATTCTCGACATTGCGCGCGGGCTCAATTACAACAGCAGCTATCTTTCCCGTGCTTTCCGCAAGGAGATGGGCGTTACCCTGCAGACCTATGTTTCCGAACGAAAAATGGAAAAGGCTGTGGAGATGCTCAAGCTGGGGCATATGACGGTCACACAGATCGCGCAAAGGCTGAATTTTGAGTCGGTGCAGTCCTTCAGCAAATTCTTTAAGCGGGCCATGGGAATCCCGCCTGCCGAATACCGCAGGGCCTGCGCGGAAGGACGGAACACAGCCGACGGCCGATGACAGCGCGCAGGCGTCCGGCGGCGCTTTTCAGAAAGGTGCGGTTGACAGGATGAAAACAAGGGCAAATTCCCTCCTTGCCGCGGCGACGGCCGTGCTGTTCGCCTTCCTCTCTCTGCCGTCCGGCGCGGCGGCCGCCGGGGAGGAAGCCGTCCCGGGGGAACGGGAGCTGGGCGTGTCGGAAAACAGCCATTGGCGCTACCGCCGGGAGTACGCGGACGCGCCGTATGCCGCTGAGGAGATTCCGCTGGCCGACGGCGACGCCGTGCTGGCTGGCGATGCGCGGCGGGGCGCGGAGCAGGGCCGTGAGGGGCTGGTTCTGGAGAAGGACGGTTCCGCCGCCTGGACCGTACAGGTGCCGGAGACGGCGAGGTATACCCTCCGGCTGGATTATTGCGCCCTGCCGGGCGACGGGCGCTCCCTGGAGCTGGGGTTTACCGTGGACGGCGAACCGCCCTGCGACGGGGCCGGTTCGGTGGAATTCAAGCGGCTGTGGAAGGACGCGGGCGGTATGCGCACCGACTCCCGGGGCAACGACGTGGCCCCGGAACAGGAGGAGGTATTCCGCTGGCAGACCGCCTGGTTTGAGGATACCTCCAGCTATACCAGCGGGAAGTACGCCCTGTATCTGACGGCGGGCGAGCATACGGTCGCCATTCTCAACGAGGGACAGGCGGTTGCCGTGACGGCCGTTGCCCTGGATACGGAAGAGCCGCTTCCGACCTACGGCGAAGTGGCGGCGGAGTATGAACGCAGCGGGTATGCCGTCGTCGGCACTGCCGGCCTGAAATACCAGGCGGAGGAGACGTATGAAAAATCGGATTCGGTGCTGATCCCGGTGTATGACCGCACCGGTGCGGCCACGGAACCGAACGACCCGGCGATCGTCCGGCGCAACACCATCGGCCAGACCCACTGGTCGGAGCCGGGCATGTGGGTTTCCTACCGCGTGAGCGTGCCGGAGGACGGGCTGTACCGGCTGGTGATGAAAAGCCGCCAGAACACCAATATCGGCCTGGCTTCCCTGCGGAACCTCTACATAGACGGGGAAATCCCCTTTCAGGAAGCGCAGGGGTTCGTGTTCCCCTACAGCGCCGGCTGGCAGATGACCACGTTCGGGGACGAAGAGGGGAACCCGTACCTGCTTTATCTGACCGCGGGGGAGCATGAGATCCGCCTGGAGGCCACCCTGAGCCGCTGGTCGGAGGTGCTCAACGAGCTGGACGAGGTGAACAGCGCTCTGGCGCAGCTCTACCGGAAAATTGTTATGGTCACGGGCACCGCGCCGGATGTCAACCGCGATTACCGGCTGGATGAGGAGATCCCCGGGCTGACCGACGCCATGGCGGAGTGCAGCGAGCGGCTGTATGCGGCGGCCGACCGCTTTGTGGAGCTCAACAACGGGAACAGCGGCCAGGCGTCCGTCATCCGCAGCAACGCCAAGCAGCTGGCCAGCTTTGTGGAGGACCCCGACACCATCCCCGGCCGGCTGGCACGGTTCCTTTCCAATATCAGCGCCCTTTCCGAATGGATGCTCTCGGTCAAAAGCCAGCCGCTGGAGCTTGACTATTTCCTCCTGCTGGGGGAGGAGGACGACGTGCCCTCCGCCTCCGGATCCTTTTGGGACAGCCTGACGTTCAGCATCCGCCGGTTTTTCGCCTCCTTTGTGGTGGATTACAACGCCATCGGCGGCACGGCGGACACCGGGCGCTCGATCACCGTCTGGTTCAGCGGCAGCCGGGACCAGGCGCAGATTGTGCAGGACCTGATCGAAAGCGGGTATTCGCTGGAATCGGGCGTTCACGTCAACCTGAGCCTGGTATATCAGGGCTTTACCGAGGCCACGCTGGCCGGGGTGGGGCCGGACGTGGCGCTGGATGTGGCCCGGAGCTATCCGGTGAACCTGGCCTGCCGCGGGGCGCTGACCGATCTGTCCGCCTTCGACGGCTTTGAGGACGTGATGTCCCGCTTCCTGGACGACGCTGCGGTCCCGTATACCTACCAGGGGGGCGTATATGGGCTTCCCTCCACCCTTTCCTATTACATGATGTTCTACCGCACCGATATTTTCGAGGAGCTCGGGCTGGAGCCGCCGGACACCTGGGAGGACTTTTACGAGCTGATCCCGGCCCTGCAGCGGAACAATTATGAAATCGGCCTGCCTTACAGCGCCTTCACCGCGGCCGGCGCTGCCGACGCGGGGATAGGGGCCAAGGACCTTTACGCGACGCTCCTGTTCCAGAACGGCGGGTCGCTGTATCAGGGGGATCTGTCGGCCACCGACCTGCATACCGACGCGGCTTTCCGCAGCTTTGAGCAGTGGACCGAATTTTACACGGTATACAGCTTCCCGATCACCTATAACCTGACCACCCGTTTCCGCGCGGGCACGCTGCCGCTGGTGATCGGCGGCTACGGCACCTACAATTCCCTGGCGGCGACCGCCCCGGAAATCCGGGGGCTGTGGGCGATGGCGCCGGTCCCCGCCACGGTGCGGGAGGATGGCAGCCTGGACCGGTCGGTCGGGGCGGCCGGTTCCGCGCACATCCTGTTTAAGGATGCGGAAAACCCGCAGGACTGCTGGGATTTCCTTTCCTGGTGGACCAGTGCGGAGGCCCAGTATGAATATGGGATGGCGCTGGAAAGCCTGCTGGGGGCGTCGGCGCGGTCCTCTACCGCCACGCTGGAGGCGTTCGATCGCCTGCCCTGGGACGAGGCGGACCTTCAGGCGCTGCAGACCCAGCGGGAAAGCGTCAGGGAGCTTCCCGAGGTTCCCGGCAACTACATGGTGTCCCGTTCGCTGGATAACGCCTTCCGCGCCGTTGTTTACAACGGCCGCAATCCCCGGGAGCGGTTTGAGCAGGAGGTCCTGTCGATGGACGAGGAGCTTGCCCGCAAGCGGATTGAACTGGGATTGCAATGAGGATGCAGGAAAGGGGAGTGAACCGCATGGAATCCGCCGCAAAAGGACAGGCGAAGGGCCGGGCCCGTCCCGGCCGCCTTCGCCGGGGCTGGCAGGAGGCGTGCCGGCACAAGACGAGCTATCTGCTTATGGCGCCGTATATGGTCTTCTTCATCCTGTTTCTGGTGATCCCGATCATCGCCGCCATCTGCCTGAGCTTTACCTATTTCAACATGCTGGAGGCGCCGCGCTTTGTCGGGCTGCTCAATTACCAGCGGCTCTTTCTGGAGGATAAGATATTTCTGAAGGTGCTGCAGAACACGCTGCTGTTTGCCGTCATCACCGGGCCGCTGAGCTATCTGCTTTCCTTCGGCCTGGCGTGGCTGATCAACCAGTTCGGCCGGTATATGCGCACGTTCATGACCTTTTTGTTCTATGCGCCGGCGCTGATGAGCAACATGTTCTTCATGTGGTCCTATCTTTTCAGCGGGGACTCCTACGGGGTGGTGAACGGTATGCTGCTGTCGATCGGGGCCATCCGCGAGCCGGTGCAGTGGTTCAGCGACACCAGCACCATGCTGCCGGTTCTGATCCTGATTCAGCTGTGGGCCAGCCTCGGCACGGCGTTTCTCTCCTTTATCGCCGGCTTCCAGAGCCAGGACAGGACCCTGTTCGAGGCCGGCGCGATCGACGGGGTGAAAAACCGCTGGCAGGAGCTGTGGTACATCTCCATCCCGCAGATGGCGCCCCAGCTTATGTTCGGCGCCGTCATGCAGATCGGTTCCGCCTTCGGCGTCAGCAGCGTGATTATGTCGCTGGCCGGCTGGCCCACCACCGAATACGCGGCGGACACCATTGTAACCTACATGCTGGACGTGGGGAACACGCGGTACGAAATGGGATACGCCTGCACCATGGCGGTCTTCCTTTTCGCCCTGATGCTGTTTACCAACAAGGTGATCACCAACGCCCTGCGCAAATACAGTATCGATTGAGGAACGCCTTATGTTGAAAAGACAATTGAACCGATCGATTTGGGGAAATTTCCTTTTGTTCCTGGTGCTGGCGGCCGGCGGGCTGTTCACCTCCCTGCCGTTTCTCTACGCGATCAGCAACGCGTTCAAGCCGCTGGACCAGCTGTACCTGTTTCCGCCGCCTCTCCTCGTCACCAACCCGACGACCGAGCATTTCGTCCAGCTGGCCCAGCTGGCGTCCGATTTCTGGGTGCCGCTGTCCCGCTACATATTCAACAGCCTGTTCGTCAGCGTCACGGCGACGGTCGGCCATGTCTTTCTGTCCAGCATGGCGGCGTATCCGCTGGCGAAGGACCGGTTTCCCGGCAAGCGGGTCATCCAGAAGGTCATTGTCATGTCCCTGCTGTTTACCGGGGCGGTCACCCAGCTCCCGCAGTATATCGTCATGTCCAGGCTGCAAATCCTCAACACCTATGCGGCGCTGATCCTGCCGATGTTCATGTCCTCGCTGGGACTGTATCTGATGCAGAATTTCATGGTGCAGATTCCCGATTCCATGCTGGAGGCGGCCCGGATCGACGGCGCGGGGGAATGGCGGATTTATTGGTCGGTGGTCATGCCCAACTGCCGTCCGGCCTGGCTGACGCTGACGATTTTCGCCTTTCAGCAGATCTGGAACAACAACGGCAATCTGTATATTTACAGCGAAGAGCTGAAGGGCCTGCCCTCCATCCTGAGTTCGATTGCGGCGGGGGGGAGCGGGATCGCCCGCGCGGGGGTAAGCGCCGCCGCCTCGCTGCTGATCCTGATTCCGCCGGTGGTGATCTTCCTGATCACCCAGGGTTCCGTGGTGGAAACGATGACCACCTCCGGGCTTAAGGAATAACGGAAACCCGGCAGGGGAAAGCCGCCGCGGCGAAGGGACGCCGAAACGATTATGGGACAAAAGGAAAAGGGTGAACGGATGGAGAAGCCAAGTCGCATAGGAAAAATCCTGCGGACCCTGGCGGCCGCCGCCGTGCTGCTGGGACTGCCGCTTTCCGCCGCCGCGGAAGGCCCGTACAAAAACTATACCTACGACGCTTACGACAACGCCGTCCCCACGGCGGCCGGGTATCTGCCCGACCGGCTGGTGAGCGGCGACGATCTCGGGGTCGGCCCGTTCAACGGCCCGACGGACCTGTATTTTGACAACCAGGCGTATCTGTACCTTCTGGACGCGGGAAACAGCCGCATTGTGGTGATGAACCGGGATTTGACCCTTTCCCGGGTGATCCGGCCTGCCGACGAAAGCGGCGCGGCGATCACCTTTCAGAATGCCCAGGGCCTTTTTGTCCGGGACGGCACGCTGTATGTGGCGGATATGGACGCCAAGCAGGTGTATATTCTGGACAGCGAAGGGCGGCAGACGGGCGCCATCGGCGCGCCGGTTTCCGCCGTCCTGCCCGCCGGCTTTGACTACAAGCCGAGCAAGGTGCTGGTGGATTCCACCGGGATGGTCTATGTGATCTCCTACGGCTGCTACAGCGGCGCGCTGCAATTCAACGCCGCCGGCGAGTTTCTGGGCTTTTACGGCAGCGAGAGCGTGACCATGACCGCCGACCTGGTGATGGCGAAGATCTGGGCCAAAATTGTCCCCAAAAGCATGAGCAGCTCCCAGATTCGGGCGGTGCCGGTGAATTACAACAATTTTGACCTGGGGGAGGACGACCTGATCTATACCACCAAGGACGACGTGGAGAGCACCAACGGCCAGGTCCGCAAGCTGAACTACTACGGGAAAAACCTGCTTTTTTACAACGGAACGGGCCAGGTGCGCACCTACGGCGATCTGGACACGTATACCACCAACCAGGGCTATATGGCCTCCATCCTCAGCGATGTGGACGTGGATGAAAACGGCTTCATCAGCGTGCTGGACACGCGGCACAACCGGATTTTTCAGTATGACCGGGATTCCAACCTCCTGTTCATCTTCGGGGGGAGCACCGGCCAGCTCGGCTGCTTTACGGCCCCCTGCGCGCTGGAAAGCTACGACGACCAGGTGCTGGTGCTGGACCGCCAGACCGGTTCGATCACCGTGATGAAGGCGACCTATCTGGCCAAAACCATCCGGGCGGGCTCCCTTCTCCTTTCCGGCGGGCATTACGCCGAGGGGAAACCCCTGTGGGAAGAGGTCCTGCGCTACGACGGGAATTACACCCTGGCCAACGTCGGCCTGGGCAAGGCGTATGAGGCGCAGCGGGACTATCAGGCGTCCCTGGAATACTTTTACACCGCCAACGACCGGGAGGGCTATTCCAACGCCTTTTACCAATACCGGTCGGAGGTCCTCCGCCAATGGTTCCCCGCCATCCTGATCGGGGTGGTGGCGCTGTTCGCCCTGTCGGCGGCGCTGGGGTATGTCCGCCGGCGGCGGAAGGCCGTCAGCGACTACGACATCCGGGTGACCGCCCTGCGGTATCCGTTTTACACCATGCGGCACCCGTTCAAGGGGTACACGGCGCTGAAGGAAGAGAAAAAAGGGTCCAAGTACATTGCGCACGGGATTCTGCTGCTGTTCTTTGCCGTCAGCATTTTCGTCCGGCAGAACACCAGCTTCCTGTTCACCGAAAGCCGGCCGGAGGACTTCAACATCGGCTATACCTTTGTCTCCACCGTGGGGATTTTCGCCATTGCGGTGCTTTCCAACTGGGCGCTGAGCACCCTGATGAACGGGGAAGGCCGGTTCATGGAAATCTGGACCTTCGGCGCCTATGCGCTGCTGCCCTATGTGATCGCGATGGTGCCGCTGACGATCCTCAGCAATGTACTGGTCACGGATGAAGGGGCGTTTTTCCGCATTGCGGTGGGCGTGGTGTACGCCTGGGTGTTCATCGGCATCGTCATGGCGGTGCGGGAGGTCCACCAGTTCACTATGAAGCAGACCGTTCTGTCCCTGCTGGGGACGCTGCTCGGCGTGGTGATAATCGGCGCGCTGTACGCCATCATCTACAGCATGTTCACCCAGCTCGTCAGCTTCGCGGGGACGGCGGTCAGCGAGCTGCTGCTGCGGCTATGACCGCCCCTTGTGCATGACGTGGATAAACGGGAGGGAACGATTTGAACAGTCGCTTGAAACGGGCATTCCATCGGGCCGCGGCGGTCCTGCTCCTGCTCTGCCTGGGGGTCGGCGTCCTGCTGTCTCCCGCGGACGGCGCCCTCTCCGCGCCGTCTCCTTCCGCCGCTGCCGCTGTTGACCCCGGCGCCGGCTGGCGGTTTGACGAGGCTTCCCCTCTGGCGGAAACGGCGGAGGAGGGGTATTCCTATGCGGGCGAGAATGACCGCTGGGGGATGTTTTTCAACTATGAAACGGGCGCCGTCCTGATCGCGGAGAAGGACGGCGGCCCGGTATGGCGCAGCACGCCGGAACGCTATGACGAGGACGAGGAGCTGGCCAACAGCGTCAAGATGACCTACGACTCCCAGCTGCTGATGAAATATGCCGACCAGAGCGCCAATATATACGAGCTGAGCAGCCACGCCTACAGCGTGCGGCAGGACGGCTTCCGGGCGGAGCCGATCCGGGGCGGCGTCCGGGCGGTGTACACCTTCCCCAAGCAGGGGATTACGATACCGGTGGAATATGTGCTCACCGAGGACGGGCTGAGCGCCCGGGTGCCGTTGGCGGAGATCACGGAAGCGGACGACCGCTATCAGCTCACCGGCTTTTCCCTCCTGCCGTACTTCGGCGCGGGCGGCCGGGAGGACGAGGGGTACCTGGTGGTGCCGGACGGTTCGGGCGCGCTTATTGAGTTCAACAACGGCAAAGCCGCCTACGGCGACTACAGCCAGTACCTCTACGGCCGGGACACGGCGGTGGAGCAGAAGGCGGCCGGCGGCAGCGAGGAGACCGCCCTGCTGCCGGTGTACGGCGTGCGCAACGGGGACGCGTCCATGCTGGCGGTTATCCGCTCCGGCGCCTCCCGCTCCATCATCAACGCCAAGGTCTCCAGCGCTAAAAACGCGTTCAACACCGTGTATTCCGAATTTGTATACCGGGACAGCACCATGGCGAGCTTCAACGACAAGGCGTGGAACAAAAAGGAGGTGCGGGTTTTTGAGGAGGACCCGCCCGCCCTGGAGGAATACGCCGTAACCTATTGCCTTCTGGACAGCGGCGGCACCTATGTGGACATGGCCCGCCGATACCGGGAGTATCTGCTGGAGGAGGGGGCGCTCACCCCCGCCGTGCAGCCGGGCGATTATCCGCTGTGCGTGAACCTGTACGGTTCGGTGGTGGCGATGAAGCATATCCTCGGCTTCCCTGTGGATGCCGAAACCCCGCTCACCACCTATGAGGACGCGCGCGGGATCCTGGAGTCGCTCCGGGAGGCGGGCGTGGAGGACATGACGCTCAAATACAGCGCCTGGCTGAACGGCGGACCGGAGGGGGCCATCCCCATCGACGCCAGGCCTTCCGGCGTGCTGGGAGGCCGCAAGGGGCTTGCAGCGCTGGCGGACTATATGGCGCAGGCGGGTATCGACAGCTATGGGGACGTCAATCTCACGGACATGTATAAAAGCCGGCTGGGGTATCTGAAAAGCTTTGACAGCGCGAAGATGCTCAACCAGTCCCCGGCCGTGCAGTATTCCTATAAGCGGAGCACCGGCCAGCAGGATGAGGAGGCGGCCGCCTGGAATCTTCTCAACCCGCTCAAGGTGGCCTCCGCGGCGCAAAAGGCGGCGGAGAAGCTGAAGGGCAGCGGGCTGACCGGCGCGGCGGCGGATACGCTGTGCCGCAAGCTGTATTCCAGCTTCAACGAGGAGGGGATGGACCGGGTGAGCGCCGAGCGTCTGTGGGCGCAGAGCCTGGAGGCGCTCCGCAGCGCCGGGGACGGGCTGCTCTGCGACGCCCCGAACGCTTACGCCCTGCCGTACGCGACCTTTGTCTCCTCGCTTCCCGCACAGTCCAGCGGCTATGCCGTGGAGGACGCCTCCATCCCCTTTTACCAGATCGTGCTGCACGGCGTCCTGCCCTATTCCATGCCCTCCGCCAACCAGACGAGCGACCATCGGGTCGCGGTGCTGCGGGCGCTGGAGACGGGAAGCAGCCTGCAGTATACCTGGATTGCCCGCAATATCGACAAGGTGCGGGACACCTCGCTCAACGTCCTTTACAGCGCCGACGCCGCCGACTGGCTGGATGCTGCGGCGGATGCTTACGGGGAGATCCGCGGCTTTATGGAGCAGGTCGCCGACCAGGGGATCGCGAACCATGAAATTCTGCGGAAAGACCTGGTGCGCACCACCTATGACAATGGGATGTGGGTGCTGGTCAATTACACGGACGAGGCGGTCCGGGTGGAGGACGTGACGGTGGAAGCCCGCGGTTATGTGTTCTCCGGACCGGACGCGTAAGGCGGGAAAGGGGGTAAACCGGATGAAAACCGAGAAAAGGAAACGGCCGGGCTTCCGGCTGAGCTTCACCGCCCGGCGGGCCGTCGCCGGCCGCCTGTTCCTCCTTCCCTGGATGATCGGCGCCCTGTATTTCTTTGTCCTGCCCTTTATTCAGGGCGTGGTGTACACGGTCAACAAGGTGAGCTTCACGCCGCAGGGGGTGCAGTTTACCTTTGTGGGGTTCAAAAACTATCTCTCCGCCTTTACCGACCTGGATTTTACCAAAAACCTGACCAGCTCCTTGACCAATATGATTCCCCAGGTGGTCATCATCGTATTTTTCAGCCTGTTCGTCGCCATTATTCTGCGGGGGAAATTCCGCGGCCGGGCGCTGGCCCGCGCCATATTCTTTCTCCCGGTCATCATCTCCTCCGGCGTGGTGATCACGGTGCTCAAGGAAAACGTGATGTCCGGCGTGGGGATGGGGATGAAGGAGGCGTCCTTCCTGTTTGAAGCGCCCTCCTTTGAGGACACGCTGTCCAACCTGGGGCTGCCGCAGAAGGTGCTGGAGATTTTCACCAGCATTGTCAATCAGCTGTTCGACCTGATGTGGAAGTCCGGCGTGCAGATTCTGCTGCTGCTCGCGGCGGTGAACAACATCCCGCAGAGTTCCTATGAGGTGGCGGACATGGAAGGGGCCACCGAATGGGAAAAGTTCTGGAAAATCACCTTCCCGATGGTTTCGCCGACACTGCTGGTGGCGGTGATCTACTCGATCATCGATTCCTTTACCGATTACGGCAACAGCGTGATGCGGATGGTTTCGGAGAAGATGAGCCAGGGTTATTACGAATACAGCAGCACGCTGGCTTTCATCTACTTCGGGTGCGTGCTTCTCATCATCGGCCTGGTGGGCCTTATCCTGTCCCGCCGCGTTTTCTATGCTTCCGAATAGGCGCGCTTTGGGCGGCAGGCCGAACGGAGCGAGCCTATGCAAAAGGAGGAAGACCATGCCGTATATCACCAGAGCCGGAAAGGGCGGGGTCCCGCGTTTCCGGCATCACAAGCAGGAGGTTTACCACAAGATCGCCGCATTCGGCAAGGCGGCGCTGCGCACGGCGTTTCTGCTGGGGATCGGTTTCGTGATGCTGTATCCGGTGCTGTTTATCCTCAGCGGCGCCTTCAAGGCCAAGCAGGATGTATATGACCCCACGGTCATCTGGTTCCCCAAGCATTACAGCCTGGAGGCCATGGGGCTGGCGCTGGACACGCTGAAATTCGGCAAATCGGTCGGCAGGACGCTGGCGATTCTGGTGCCGAGCGTCCTGTTGCAGATGGTGTCCACCCTGATGGCCGGATACGGATTCGCGCGCTTCAGGTTCCGGGAGAGGGGGATTCTGTTCGCCCTGCTGATTTTCACCATCATCGTGCCGGTGCAGAACCTCATCGTCCCGCTTTACGCGAATTTTCAGAGCTTCGACATGCTGGGGGCGGGTTATCTGTTCGGCGCGGTCACGGGGGAAGGGCTTCCCAATCTGCTGGACACCAATCTGCCGTTCTATCTAATGGCGGCGTTCGGCATGGGCATCCGGTCGGGGCTGTACATTTTCATCATGCGGCAGTTCTTCCGGAATATGCCGGCCGAACTGGAAGAGGCGGCCCTGATCGACGGCTGCGGCAGCGTAAAAACCTTCACCCGCGTCATGCTGCCCAACGTGGTGCCGGCCCTGGTCACCGTGCTGGTCTTTTCCATCGTGTGGTACTGGAACGATTATTACCAGGCGTCCATGTTCCTGATGAGCGATCAGACGCTTTCGGTCAACCTGACCATGCTCAACGGCATGCTGAGCATCACGGCGCAGAACGTTGCCGGTCTGACCAGTCAGGATTTGATGCTGATGCGGGATGCGGTGCTGGAATGCGGCTGCCTGGTCACGCTGCTGCCGCTGCTGGTAATGTACCTGTTTTTGCAGCGGTTTTTTACCGAAAGCATCGAACGAACGGGAATTGTCGGCTGAGGCCCCCGGGCTGTCTGCCGAATTCTGATCACACACTGCAGGAGACTGCAGGAAAGTGCAGGAGAAAGGAGATCACTATGAAAACCAAACGGATTCTTGCGGCGGCGCTGTGTGCGCTCCTCGCCGCCGGCTGGCTGGCAGGCTGCTCGACGGAGACGGGCGGGGGAGAGAGCAGGCTGGAGGACACCACGATCAACGGCGAAGAGGCGAAGGACCTCAAGTACATCCGACCCGGGCAGAACGCGGACAACGAGAACGATCCGGTCATCAGGGCGATTCGGGCTTACGAGAACCTTTACGGCGTCAAGGTCGATGTCATCGCCGCGGATTACGATACCTGGACCACCAAGGTGTTGGCCGCAAGCACCTCCGGTTCGCCGATCGACGTGATTTACGGCTCGGTTTCGGAGTATCCGCTGTTCGCTATGAAGGGGTATACCCAGCCCATCGAGGAGTATGTGGACCTGAGCGCGGACTACCTGAACGCGTCGGCGGCGGAGGCGTTCTTCTCCTTCCAGGGCAAGGTTTACTGCGCGGCGGGCAGCACCGTGGCGCCGCTGGTGATGTACTACAACAAGGATATGCTTGAGGCGGAGGGGATGGACGACCCGATCGACCTGTACAATGCGGGCGAGTGGACGTTTGACAACTTCCGGAAAATGTGCAAGGCGCTGACCACCGACACCGACGGGGACGGCAATACCGACCGCTGGGGCCTCTGCTGCTGGTATCCGTGGGCGTTCCTCGGGGCGAACCACACCGCGCTGTGCACCATCACGGAAGAGGGGAAATACCAGCTCAACCTGGACGACCCGGCGGTGGTGGAGACGCTGGAGTTCGTGCAGGACGCCTACTATACCTCCAAATGGCGCGGGCTGGACGGCGACAACATCTACACCAGCTTCTATCAGGGCCGCAACGCTTTCCTGAACGAATACAGCTGGTCGGAAACCAGCAATATCATCCCCGCCAAGGAATCGGGGCAGTTTGACTTTGAATACGGCGTGGCGCCGATGCCCGCCGGCCCGAACAATACCGAGGGCTACAACGTCGCCCATGCGAGCGGCTTCGGCATCGCGACCGGTTCCGCCAACCCCTACCATGCGGGGAAGCTGATCGAAATGATCCAGGAGTACTCCAAAGCGGATGCGCAGGAGAAAAACCAGAAGGTTCCCGCCGAGCATCTGGAGCTGTACGAGCAGCTGGCGCAGAAGCCCTTCAACGATTCGTATTACGATTCGGCCATCAAGGACGGCAACGATCTGTTTGTGCTGATTACGGGCGGCAACAACATTCAGACCAGCATTGCGGCGATCACGCCGGTTTATCAGGAGCTGCTGGACGAGGCGAACGAGGCTTCCGAATAACGCCGGCTGCCGGAACGGCCGCGCGGGAGAGGGGCCGGCGCGGCCGTCCTTTTCCGCCGGCCGTTTTTCCGGCCCGGCACACCACAATACGAGACGAGTGAGGGATTCCCCGATGAAACAGACAATCCAAAACGAAAACCGCTCCATCCAGCCGATCCGCGGAAGCTGGTTCTCCATTTACTGGTATGACCGGCGGCATGTCTACTGGAACGACGCCTGCATGCGCTACACGCAGGAGCAGTGGGACGCGCTGATTTGCGATATGGCGTCGCTCGGGCAGGAATATCTGGTGATGTGCAACGTCGCCTCCAACGGATTCAGCGTGTACGATTCGCAGGTGCTGCCCAAAATCCCGATGGCCTGCCCCGACCCGCTGGAAGCGGTCATGACCGCCGCCGACCGGTACGGCATGAAGGTCTTCCTGAACAACGACTACTTCAACGACGCGCTGTACTATAAAACGGCGGAGATGTTCGAGCCGGAAAACGTCCGGGGACGGTACCGGATTCTGGAGGAGGTTGCCGCCAGATACAGCGGGCACCCCAGCTTTTACGGCTGGTACTGGGCGTGGGAGTCGCATCTGTCCCCCTGTTTCCCGGAGCATTTTCTGCGTTATGTGAACGAAACCACACAGGAGGCCCGCCGGCTGACCCCGCAGGCGAAGTTCCTGACCGCGCCCTACGGGACGAGGAATGCGACGTGCGGCGACGCCTACCTGCGGCAGCTGGAGGCCCTTGACGTGGATTTCATCGCCTACCAGGACACTGTGGGCTGTTTCGCCATGGACACCGACGAAAGCGCGCGGGCGTTCGAGACGCTGCGCAGGGCGCACGACCGGGTCCCGCAGCGGAAGCTTTGGGCGGACGTGGAAACCTTCACGTGGGAGGGGACGCCCAATATCGTGGACACGCCCCTCATCCCGGCGGGCTTCGACCGGCTGAAAAAGCAGCTGGCCGCCGTCTCCCCCTTTGTGGATACCGTCCTCGTTTTCATCTTCGAGGGGCTGTTCAGCAACCCGCAAAGCCCGGCCTACACCGGCTATGCGCCCGCGGGGAAGTATTATGAGGATTACGCCGCCTGGCTGAAGGAGGCCCATCCGGACTGCCTGCGTTCCTTCGGCTGAAGGAAGGGGAAAGCGGAGGTAATAACAAGCTATGATCAAACGGGTTTTCGGCGCGCCGGAAACGGCGGTGCCTTCCGCCTTCTGCCCCGGCCTGCGTTACGAGGAGGGGCCCGTCCGCTATGACCTTTCCCGAATCGCCTTCCGCACCACGGCGCGCGGCTGCCTGCTGGAGCTGCCGCTGGAGGAAGAGGAGCAGATCTACGGGCTGGGCCTTCAGTTAAAATCCTTCAATCACCGGGGAAAAAAGCTCACCCTGCGGGTGAACGCCGACCCGGCGGCCCCCACCGGGGACAGCCACGCCCCGGTTCCGTTCTTCGTCAGCACCAAGGGCTACGGCGTGTATCTGGATACCGCACGGTATATCGAGGTGTACGCCGGCGTGCGCAGGCGAGGGGATTCCCGCGGGAGGGCGGGGGACGGCCGGGTCCGGACCAGCACCGACGAGCTTTACGCGGCCCGGGAGGAGGCCGGACCCTCCGTGCTGCTGGTTGAAATCCCGGCGGCAAAGGGCGTGACGCTTTATCTCATGGAGGGGAAGACCATCACCGAGGTGGTTTCCCAATACAACCGGCTGGCGGGAGGCGGCTGCTCCGTCCCGGCCTGGGGGCTGGGCCCGCTCTACCGCTGCTATTCCCGGCTGACCGGCGGCCAGGTGCTCCGCCAGGCGCGGTATTTCCGGGAAAGGGACATCCCCTGCTCCATTCTCGGACTGGAACCCGGCTGGCAGAGCCAGACCTATTCCTGCTCCTTTACCTGGGACGCGGAGCGCTTCCCCGACCCGGACGGGCTGATCCGCCGGCTGCGGGAGGACGGGTTCCATGTGAACCTGTGGGAACACGCCTTCACCCATCCGTCCTCCCCTCTGTATGAGACGATGCGCCGCGGCGGCGGCGATTACGAGGTCTGGAACGGCGCGGTCCCGGATTTTGCGTCCGGCGCCGTGCGGGAGGCGTTTGCCGGCTACCACCGGGAGCGCTTTGTGGAACGGGGGGTCGACGGCTTCAAACTGGATGAGTGCGACGGCAGCGACTATACCGGGGGCTGGAGCTTCCCGAACGGCTCTCAGTTCCCTTCCGGCCTGGACGGCGAACAGATGCACGGCCTGTTCGGCACCCTGTATATGCAGACCATGCTGCAGGCGCTGGACGGCGTCCCCACCCTGTCCCAGGTGCGGTCGGCCGGGGCGCTGGCCGCGCCGTATCCCTTTGTCCTGTACAGCGACCTGTACGACCACCGTGATTTTATCCGCGGCTGCGCGTCCGCGGGCTTCAGCGGGCTGCTTTGGGCGCCGGAGCTGCGCCATGCCGTCTCCCGCGGGGATCTGCTGCGGCGGCTGCAGACGGCCGTGTTTTCCGTTCAGTGCGTAATCAACGCCTGGTACTGCGAGGAACCGCCCTGGCTCGCCTTCGACTGCGAGGACGAGGTGCGGGATCTGCTGAAAGCGCGGGAACGCCTGGTTCCGCTGCTGCTCGAAGCGTTTGAGGATTACCGCCGCACCGGGAAGCCGCCTGTCCGGGCACTGGTCAGCGACTATACCGACGACCCCGCCACCTATGAGATCGACGACCAGTACCTTCTGGGCGATCTGGTAGTGGCGCCGATGACGGCGGAGCAGACGGAGCGAAGCGTGTATCTGCCGGAAGGCCGCTGGCGGGACTGGTGGACCGGCCGGCGGGTGGAGAGCGGCCGCTTCACCGCGGCCGGAGACCGGATTCCGGTATATGAGCGCATTCCCGAGCGTCCGGCGGCTTGTTCCGCCGCAGAATAAGGAGGGTCTTTATGAAAAAATGGATGACGCTGCTGATGGCCTGCCTGCCGCTGTTCCCGCTGCTGGCGGGGGCTGTCCCGGCCAGGGCCGCCGGCAAGACGACGTTCAAGCACACGCCGATCACCGGGTCCTTTATCCAGCCCTGGCTGTACAATTCGTTCAGCGAGGAGCGGATGGATAAGGAGTTCGCCCGGATGGCGGAGTACGGGATGGACACCCTGATTATGGGGGATACCGCCCGCCTGCCCAGCGGCGGCGACCGGTGGGAGGTGATCTACCCGACCAAACTGGAGGAGCTCGGCGGCCCGACCGACACCGACCAGATCAGTATCCTGCTGGAATACTGCAAAAAATACGACATGAAGCTGTATATCGGGATCGGCCTGGAGGACGACTGGTGGAGCAGGGACCTGTCCAATCCGGACGACGCCGCCTGGCTGAAGGAGAGCTGCCGGCTGAGCGCCAAGATCATCCGGGAACTGTACGACGTTTACGCCGGCGAATACGGGGAGGCGTTCGGCGGGTATTACTGGGTGCATGAAATCTGGAACCACAATTCCTGGAATATGGATACCACCCGGGAGCTTTACGCGCAGGCGCTGGCGGACGGCTTCAACATCGTCCTGGAGGCGATCAACGAGGTGGACCCGACCAAGCCGCTGCTGTTCAGCCCTTTTTCCACCCGGGTGGGCTTTGCCAGCAAGGAGAGCATGCAGGCGTTTTACACCCGCTTTTTCCAGCTGGCCAACTTCCGGGAGATTGACGCCATGCTGCCCATGGACAATATCGGGGGCGGCGGCCAGCAGCTCGAATACCTGGACGAGTGGACCAAAGCATACGCCGACGCGGTCAAGGACAGCGGCAGCCCGATCCAGTTCTGGTCCAACTGCGAAAGCTTTGTGCAGCCCAAGGGGGACGAGGCGTGGACCACCTGTACGGTGGACCGCTTTGTCCAGCAGGTGGAGATCACCTCCAAGTACTGCTCCAAAATCGTTTCCTTCTCCTGGAACCACTATATGAGCCCGTATAACACCGTGGAGGGCTTCGACCGGGCCTATATGGATTATCTGGTAACCGGGGAGCTGGAGAGCAACCCGCCTTCCCTGCCGGAGAAGATGGTGGCCAGCCTCGAAAACGAAACGCTGTGCGTGGACTGGGAGCCGGCGCAGGATGATTACGGCGTGGCCCGCTCGTATGTTTACAAGGTGAAGGACGGGAAGGAAACCCTGTACCACACCAATCTGGTGGTGCGGTACGACGGGGTGGATTACCGCCCGCTGCTCGACAATTATTTTGTCGATTACGATTACGACAAAACCGGCGTCAATGTGTACTGCGTCCAGATCATGGATTGTGCCGGCAATCTTTCCGAAAAAGGCTATGTGGTGGTGGACGGGGAAAATCCCGGCAGCGAGGAGAAATTCCCTGTGAAGACCGGCGGAAAAGGGTATTATACCGAAGAGGAATACCGCCGGCTGGCGACGGAACTGGATTTGTCCGTGCCGGAAGAAACCACCGCCCCGGATTCCACGCGGCAAACCACCGTGCCGCCCAAAACCGGCGGCGGCGTCAGCCGGCTCGGGCTGTGGATCACCGTCGTAACCCTTGTGCTGCTGGGCGGCTGCTGCGCCGCGGGGATAGTACTCCGCCGCCGGAAGGGGAAGAAGCGCTCGGGAAAGGCGGACGGCTGAGTCTCCCGGCTCCGGCGGGCGGGGCGGAACCGTCTTCCCGGCAGGCATATGGAAACCTGGTTAACTGATGCAGGGCGCCGAAACGGCTTTTCCGTTTCGGCGCCCGTATTTTTGGGGCGGCATCCGGGCTCCGTGCCTCCTCCCGGCCGGTTCCCGCGGATGCCGCGGGCGGCGGGGGGCGCCGGACGGTCTTTCTTTTTCTGCTGAGGAGGCTCGGCGGCGGTTCCGGCAAAAACGCCCGGCGGCCCGGCCGGACGGCCGGAGAGCGGGAGATCAGGGGACCGGAGGGAACGGGAGTAACCGGGTAACCAGGTAACTGGGAGATTGGGTAACTGAGGAACCGGGGGAAGCGGTTCAGCTTTGCCGGCGGATGCCGCGGGCGGCGGGGATACCCCCGCCTGCGGACAGGTGCCCTCCTCTTATTGCGCCTCCAACAGGCTCTTGGCGAGCGTGCCGGTCTTCACAAGGGAAACACAGCGGCGCCGTATCCCCCGCAAAGGCGGCCTTGAGAATCAGGGACACGCTCCGGCGGGACGGCGTCCCCCGCAGGAATGTGCGCGCCCAAATCGCGGCATACGGCGGTGCCATCCCGGGGTCTCCGGCGCTTTTGCAGACGGGCGGGGCGGAGGGCTCACAGGCCGGCCGGGGAAGCGGCGGAGGCCCCGGCCGTGCGGCCGAGGATCCGCCGGGCGGCCTCCTCCGGGGAGCCGGCGGCCATCGCCGCCCCGGCCGCCCGCGCGCTTTCCGGCGTGCGGAAGCCGAAGCCGTAGGTGACCGCCAGGAAATCCACCCCCGCTTCCTCCGCGCCCTGCGCATCAAAGAGGCTGTCCCCTACCATCAGCGTTTCCCGCCGTTCCGCCCCGGCGCGCTCCCGGCACCGCCCGATGAGCGCCGCCTTGGTCAGGCTGTCGTCCGCGTCCATCCCGCAGACCGTGTGGAAATAAGGGAGAAGCCCCAGCTCGCGGAGCATCTCCCGCGCGAATTCCTCGTTTTTCAGGGTGGCCACACAGAGCCGGCAGCCCGCTTCCCGCAGCCGGGTCAGGGCCTGCGCCGTCCCGGCGTATGCCCGGGCCTGATGCCGGCCCTGCTGCGCGTAATATTGCCGGTAGGCGGCCACGGCCTGCCGAATCCTCCCTTCCTCCAGGCCGCCGTACTGCGCGAACGCCAGCGGCAGGGGGGCGCCGATCGCCCGACGGACAAAGCCCTCCCCCGGAAAAGGACGGCCCAGCGTGTCAAAAGCCCGGCGGTAGGCATGGGAAATCCCTTCGAAGGTGTCCGCCAGCGTGCCGTCCAGATCGAAAACGATGCATTTATACATATTGGAAATCCCCCCGTGAATCTTCCCGTGAATTTTCCCGTGCATCTCCCGGAGCATTTTCCTGAACGTCTCCCCGGCTATCCCCCTGAGCATCCCCCTGAGCCTCCCCCTGAACGGCCTCCTGATATACGGACCGGGTGAGAAAGGACAGCTTCATGGAGGCGGACAGCTCCCGGAGCTGCCGGCGGATGCGCGCCTGTTTTTCTTCCGCTTCGGCCTCCCCGACCTCCAGGTTCAGCTCGCTGCTGTAATAGTTGCCGGGCGATGGGGCGCCCTCTCGGCGGGGGCGGAAGCCGTCGAAGCCGGCCAGCGCCGCACCGCCGGCACCGCACCGACGAAGGAGGCGCAGCAGCATCAGCCCCGCGTTGTCCGAAACCAGCTCGTCGTCGCTGGTATAGCGGTCGTAGTCCACAAACAGGCAGTTCCCCTCCCCTTCCCAGGGGATGTTGGAGGTGAGGATGACCGGGAGGTCCCCCAGGGAGCGCAGCTCCTGCCGCACCATGTCCATGCGCTTGTGGTTGCTGACAAAGCAGGCGTCCAGGGGATACCGGGCGTCCGCAAAATTGACCGCGATCACAAAGGGGCGGCGCACGGCGATATAGTCGAGGATAACGTCGTATTCCCCGGCCAGGGAGCTGCCGGGCCCGAGGAGGAGGAGCTCCCGGCCGGCGATCCGTTCCGTCAGGGCCTTTACCGCCGCGCTGTCGTCGATCGCCCGGCTCTGGAAACGGGCGTACAGCCGTTCGATCAGGGGCTGGTCGTACAGCACCCGGTATTCCTCGGGGATGGATTGGATGATCCGCTCGATATCCTTCATGGTCAGCGTCCGCCGCTGGAGCAGGTAGGAGGCGTAGTTCGGATGGCAGACGTTGCTGGCCGCGATATGGTAGGGCATCGAATACCCCCACTCGTATTCCCGGCGGATAGCGGAGATATACTCGTCGTAAATGTCCATCACCATGGCCGCATCGTACCGGGAGGCGATGTTGTCGTTGATATACTGGGCGATCAGCTCGGTGGGCAGGTTGCCGGCCCCCCGCCCCATGCCGAACACCGAGGAATCCAGGATGAGGGGCCGCTTGGTCTGAATCTTGCCCAGCACCTGGGCGTTGGAGAAGGCGAGCTGAAGGTTGTTGTGGGCGTGGAAGCCCAGGCGGACGGCCGGGTCCATGTTTTCGTTAATCAGATGGAAACGGTGGGTGACCTGGTTGCGGTACATGCTGCCCAGCGTATCCACGATATAGAAAGCGTAGGGGCGCAGGGCGTTCATCTTTTCCACCAGCTGCAGCAGCTCCAGGTCGGTGTAAAATACGGTGCCCACCGGCTGCATGAACACCCGGTATCCCCTGTCCATTATGATCTCGGCCCATTCCATGGCCCGGCCGATTTCCTCCTGATGGAAGGTCAGCCGGATGCCGCCGATGCTCCTGCCGTCGCAGGGCGCCAGGAGGGAAGGGTGCAGTTCCTTTTCCCCAATGGCGATCATCGCCACGTAGAGGGAATGCCGCTCTCCGGGGGGCAGCACCTCCTCGATTTCGGAGACGCTGCCGTACAGCGAGCGCTCCCGGTCGTGGACCATGCCGGTGAGGAACCCGCACTCGATGATGTCGATGCGGGCCTTTTCCAGCTTGTCCAGGATGGAGCGGATGGTTTTGAAGCCGAAATCCCAGTCGTTGACGTACCCGCCGTCCCGCAGGGTGCAGTCCAGTATCTGAATGCTCACAGCGTAATCTCCCCGCTTTCCAGTTTCCCGCGCAGGATTTCCCGCACGTGTTCCAGGTCCTTGGGCGTGTCCACCGACAGGGAGGCGGACTCCACCGCAATCATCCGCAGCTTTTTCCGGTTCTCGACGAAGCGGAGCTCGTTGATATCCTCTACGGCCTCCGCCGGGCCGCGCGGCGTTTGAGCGAAGAAGCGCAGCGCCTCGAGGGAATAGGCCAGCACGCCCAGGTGCTTGTAATAGACAAAATCCAGGCTGGCCTTGGGACAGGGGATCGGGCTGCGGGAGAAGTAGAGCGCATACCCCTCCCGGTCGGCCACCACCTTGATGTTGGTGTTGTCCACCACCTCGGCCGGGCTGCGGACGGGCGCCATCAGGTTGGCGGCGAAAAAGCCCGCCGTCTCCCGGGGAACCACCTGCTCCACCACGGCCGGGTCGATCAGCGGCTCGTCCCCGTTGACGCAGACGTACACATCCGCGGGGATGCGCCGCGCCGCTTCGTACAGGCGTTCGGTGCCGGTGCGGTGCTCCGGCGAGGTCATGACGCAGGGGATGCCGTGCTGTGCGCAGGCGCGGCGGATTGCCTCGTGGTCCACCGCCGCGTATACCTCGTCGATGTTCCGCGCCTCCCGCACCCGGCGGTACACCCACCAGAGCATCGGCCGGCCGCAGAGGTCGGCCAGAGGCTTCCCCCGCATCCGGCTGGATTCATAGCGCGCCGGGATGAAGGCGACGGTGTGCGGCGCGCTTGTTTCCCGCGCCACGCCCGCCGGCAGGGCGCCCTCCGTCCGCTCTCCCCGCTCGTTCCGCTCCATCAGGAACCCCTCCTTTCCCGCCATTTCCGCCACAGGCCGCCCACGGCCCGCAGGGGCCGGGTGACCCGCCAGCTGGTGGAGCTTTCGTAGGCTTCCGTGACCTCCCGCACCCGGTCGTCCAGTTCCTGCCGATACCGCTCCGGCAGGGGCGGTGCGGGCGGCGCGGCCTTGTCCGGGGCGTTTGCGCCTGCCGGCTTTTTGTCCCGCTCTTTCTTGTAGAGGGTCCAGTTTTCCAGCAGCCGGTCGGACCACAGCCGGAGCACCCCGTCGCGCACCGCCTCGAACCCCTCCGGGACGGGGAAGGAGGCATTTTTGCAGCAGTTGTCCCCGTCCTTCATGTCGTAGGCGAGCACGCTGGGCAGGTACACCTGCACCTCCTGCCGGAGCAGCTGGCTGCGGCCGTTGGGCTTAAGGCCGAAATGAATCATCAGGAAATCCCGGATGCGGTCTCCCAGCGGGAGGAACATCTGGTTGTATACCGTATCGGCCTCATAGGTTTCCAGCAGCGCCTGGATCACATAATGGCCCGGCAGGGCCCCGAAGCAGCCGGTGGTGATGGCCTCCGCGTCCTCAAAGCCGAAGAAAACCCGGTTGAGACGCAGCCGCTTCAGGCCGAGGCTGGCCCGCCGGTCGGGAGCGAGGACGATCCCCCCCTCCTCGTACAGAAGCCGCAGCGCGGCGTATTCCTCCGCATAGGCGGTGCGTCCCTGTTCCAGGGCCAGGCGGACCGACGGCGGCAGCCGGTCGGCGGGGAAGGCGCTCCGGTCCGCGTCGAGGAGCCGGGCGCGGGGGAAGTCCCGCCGGACCTCCTCCCGGTACGCCTCCGGGACAGGTCCGGAAAAGTGTACGCAGATCAGGTTGTCCGGGATGACCTCCCGGTCCAGAAAGGCGAGGAGCTTCCGGGTCTCTTTATCCCTGCCGAGATAGGGGTTGAGCAGAAAATCCTTTTTGTATTCTTTGAGAAGCCCGATGAAATCCGCCTGGAACAGGGGGCGGGAACTGGTCATGTTCCAGTAAAGCTGCCTGGCGGCGCAGTAGACCGCCTCCTCCCGGTAGGCCGGGTTGCACCGCCCCAGAAAATAGCGGAACGCCTGCACGATGTCCGCCATGGCTCCGGTCTCGGAGGTGGAAATGGTGTTCGCCCGCCGGTAATAGGTATAAAACGGCTTTTGCACATACCCGACCCGCTGATACCGGGTCATCAGGGCCGGGATGAGCGCAATGTCCTCGAACAGCATCCGCTCGTAGGCGTTTTCGGCCCAGATGGAGCGGCGGAACAGCTTGTTGACGCTGTAGGTGATGTTGTTGCCGTTGGCGATGTAATCGGGCAGGTCGATCTCCCGGCGGGGATAGGTGACGGATACGGTTTCCCGTTCCTCCTCCACGTAGCGGATGCGCACGTCGCACATCACGATGTCGCAGTCGTCCTGCACCGCTTTTTCATACATCTCCTCGTACATGGTCGGCTCGACCGTGTCGTCCGAATCCACAAAGGCGATGTATTCGCCCGCAGCCGCCCGCACGCCGGTGTTGCGCGCCGGCCCCAGCCCCTCATTTTCCTTGTGGATGACCTGCACCAGGCCCGGATATTCCCGCGCATAGCGGTCGCACAGGGCGGGGGAGGCGTCCTCGCTGCCGTCGTCCACCAGGAGGATCTCCTTTTCCTTCAGGGTCTGGGCGAGGAGGGAATCCACCGCCCGCTCCAGGTACATTTCGACCTGATAGACCGGGACGATGATGGAAACCTTGGGCGTCTGCGCTGTGTTATTCATGGCGTCCTCCTAGATAATGGAGCAGGCTCCGAAGCTGGTAAACCGTTTCGGGCACGTAATACCGTTTCCCGGCGAACTGCCGGCGGAAGCGGAGCAGATAACGCCGGAGCGTGTCGTCCTCCTTCCACAGCACCCTGCCGTCGAACAGCCGGTAGAGCATGACGGTGGGGATGTCCATGCCGAACACGATCCGGCCGGTCAGGGCCGCGTTGGAGCAGACGGTAATCAGGGTTCTGCCCGCCGGGTCCTGGTTGAGAAGAAGCAGCTCCCACGGCGCCGTCCCGGCGTATTTCCGGGTGAGGCCGAGCCGGTGGGGAAGGTTTTCCGGGTTGCGGGGATGGGGCTTGACAAGAAAGCGGCCGGGCCCCACCGCTTCGCGGCATTCCCGCATCAGCTCGAGGTCGTTGGTCCGGATCCCCTCGGCGCGGAAGGACTGCTCCAGGAAAAGGAAGTCCGCCGCCCCGTCCGGCGGATAGTCCTGCGGGCGATAGCCGAAAATATAATTGAGCGTTTCCCGCAGGGCGGGGTCGTCCCGGGGGATTTTCGGCAGGGGACGGTTGGGCAGGCAGTCGCCCCGCATGGCCAGATGCGGCTCATAGAGCAGCATGACGCTGATCTTGTCCCCGATTTTCCGCCCGTCCGAATGGCGGTTGATCGCGGCCCGGTCCTCCCGCAGATAATCGATCACGTAGGAGGAAAAGCCGTCCTCATACCCGATGAATTCGCAGGGGCGGGTATAGTACCAGCAGGCAAGCATGCGGGTAAACAGGTCGAAGTTGGCAAAATAGACTTGGCTGTACTCCCCGAGGTCGTCGCTGAGCGTCCCGCGGAACAGGGGGAGGAGGCTGCGGAACGCCTCGTCCACCGCCTCCTCCCTGGCGGCGGGGTACTGCCGGTTAAGCTCCCCGGCCCGGGCGGACAATACCCGCGCAAACGCACCGGTATCCCGCAGCCGGGGCAGGAGCGCCTCCCATCCGGGCAGGATGTCGGTGACAAGCAGGTCGGCTTCCCGCCCGGAAAGGACGGTCCGGCGCAGGTGGACGGCGGTGAGCAGCTGATACACCGAATTGACCAGAATCAGGGCGCGGTTATTGGACATGCGGGTCCCTCCCCAGTTGACGGATGATGAAATGGCGGCGCAGGTTTTCGACGCCGGTGGAGCTGAAGGTGTAAACGGCTTCCGGCGGCCTGTGCCGGAACGCGTAGGGCAGCAGCTCGCTGGGAAACACGGCCCGCAGGATATCGGCCTGCGGGAAGATCGCGGCATAGTCCGTCGCGTCGTCCGGGTGCTTTTTAATCAGCAGGCGGAGGCCCCGCAGCGGCCCGTCCCGCAGCCGTTCATACAGCCGGCGCTGCTCCTCCCCGGTGAGGATGCCCAGGCCGGCGAAATGCTGGGTCAGCAGGATCGCCTGCGCCCCGGTTCGGATGCGGCGCCGGAGGAAAAGCCGGACCAGCGTCCGGCGCCGCCGGGGGTCCAGCTGCTCCAGCGCCTCCTCCACCGAAAAATCCCGGTAAAAGCTGCCGGAAACGTCGGCGGTTTGCGCCCGCTTCAGGCAGTAGACCCCGCGCACGCAGGGGCCGCTGCCGTCGAACAGCCCGTATTTTCGGGCGATGGCGGCGTGGACGGGATAGGTTTTCAGCAGCGGGCGGTACAGCTCCTCCGCCCGGCTGAGCATCCCCGCCGCGTCCTCAAAAAAGAAAAAGGGAAGCCGCTCCCGGATGAGGCAGAGGGAAAAATAGAAGTGCGCCCCCGCCACGTATACGGGACGGTAAGCGGCGAGCGGGAGGGGGAGCGCCGCGCGGCAGGCGCGGGCCGCGTCCGCAAAGACCTGCGCCTCCTCCCGGTGGGGGATGTGCCGGTAGGGAAAGAGGTGCACCTCGTCAAAAAAGCGGCGGGAGGCCAGCGCCCGGTACCGCGGGTATTTGTCGGTGATAAAGTCGGGCAGCAGCAGGACCGCCCGCTCCGCCGGGTGGCAGAGAAGGCGGTGGAGCAGCACCTCCAGCAGCTGATAGGAGCTGACCGCGTGATACAATACGGGAGGCCGTTCCGCCCGGTCAGCCGATCTGCGCGTCATCCAGTATTCCCTCCCAGTCTTCCATAAACCGCCGGTTCCTCCCGCTTTCCAGCGGGATCATGGGGGCGTAGGCGTCCCGTCCGCTGATGGGGAGGAGCAGGCCCAGCCGTTCCTCGGTGCGCATAAGCAGTTCCACAAAATCCAGCGCGCCCCGGTGAATCTCCCGGATCCGCGCGGCATGGGCGGGCGGCGGCCGGAACCGGCAGACCGGCTCTCCGTTATCGTCCGGGTAAAAGCCGACCAGGCTCCCTTCCGGCGCGCCGAGGAGGAGCTCCCAGTAAAGATTATGGCCGCGGGCCGGGTCGTGCAGCTTCCAGAGGTCCCGGTTTTCCTGTTCGGAATACAGATAGCTGACCAGCCGGCCGCCGAGAAAGAAGGGGACGGCGGCGTCCGGCTCCGGGCTGCGGGCGGCGTTGGTCCCGGCCACGACCCCGGTCAGGGGGCAGCCGATGCCCCACAGGCGGTTGACCGCGCAGTCCAGCATGACCGCGCCGCTCCCCGCCCAGCCGATGTCCACCGCCGCCGCGCTTCGGCTGCCCGCAAGGACGCGGCGGTAGTAAGCCGCTCCGGCCTCCCGCTGCGGGCGGTAAGCCTCCAGCACCTCGTCCCAGGCGTCCAGAAGATAGCTTTTGACTTTCCCCGCATTTTTATTCGTCAGCTCGTCCTCCGCCCGCAATCCCGCGGCGCGGCAGAGGGGGCCGAGCAGGGAAGGCAGCTCCATCCCCTCCAGCACCCGCCGCAGGGAGAAGCCCTGCCCCGCCTTGTGGAAGAGGAAGCGGCGGAAATACTCCTGCCGGTAATACCCGGCGGTCAGCTTCACCGCCGCCAGCCGCGACCAGTACGCATAGGCGGTGCGCGCCGCCTCGTCCGGATACAGCCGGCAGTAAACCTCCCGGAGCAGGGCGCCGTCCCGGGAGAGGAACAGCAGCCTGTCCACGCCGCGGGAAGCCGCGTAATCATGGATGAAGCGGCAGTAGCCCGCCGCGAACAGGCCGCCGCACAGAAAACCGTATTCGTAATCCCGGCTGCAGACGGTCAGGCCGCTGTGCAGCCGGGCGTTGACCAGCCCGCGGTATATGCTGCCGGTCACGGCGGACAGGTCGTGCGGGCGGAAGCGGTCCCCCGCCCGCTGGACGTTGGGATACGGAAAGGCGCGCAGGCCGTGCTTTTCCGCCTGCACCCCGTCGGCATGCGCGTTGTCCCCCACATGGGCGGGCCCGCCGCCGGACCCGGCCGGGTCCGGCATTGACCGCAGGAGAAGGGGGTACAGCCCGCCGTCCGCCTTGGAACACCCGTGCCCGCAGGAGACCAGCAGGCCTGCAAAGCCGGTAAAGCCGGCGTTTTCCAGCAGTTCGCCCACCCGCGCTTCCCCGAGGTACATGTCCGACAGGGCGAACACGGGGACGCCCCGGCGGCGGAGGGCCGCAAAAACGCGGAGCATGTAGGGGTTGGGATAGCAGCAGCGCTTTTCCCACTCCCATTCCGCCCGCAGGCCGTCCTCCCGGGGGATGCCGGTTTCCGTTTCCATCTCGGCCCAGATCTCCTCCAGCGTGACCTCCCGCGTCCCCTTTTCCCGGGCCTTGCGTTCCCGCGCCTGTTCCTCCGCCGCGATGCGGATGCGCCGGAAATCGGGGTACCGCAGGGTCATCCCCACCAGGTAGAACAGGTCCGCCGGGTCGGAAAAGGGGCGGAACAGCAGGGTGTCGAACACGTCGAAGGAGACCGCGCCGCAGGCGGCGAGCCGGGCGGCGAAGTCCTCCGGGCTTTCCCGCCGGGACAGGGAGGATTCGCTGCCGTCGGCGTACAGCGGCGTCTCCTCGTACATAGGGGGATGAAGCGGCCGGCCCAGGCCGCGGCGGAAGAGGAGGTAGTATTGGATGTTCAGCCACAGCAGGACAAGGGCCGCCGCCGGCCGGCCCATCGCAGGGTCGGCCCGCCGCCGGGCCTCGTAGCGGTCGCGGATGCCCGGCACCCGGTCGACCAGCAGCCGGCGGAGCCGTTCCTTCATCGTTCCTCTCTCCTTTCTGCTGGGGCGGCCGCGCGCAGGCGGCGGGCTGCCGCCTCTCTGCCGTCCCGGCGGGAGGACAAACGCCGCCGCGGCCTTATTTTGCCGGACGGGGCGGGTCCCCCGCCCTGTTTTCATAGGCGCGGCAGACGCTGTCGGGGTCGCCCAGCGCCATCAGGCGGCCTTTTTCCAGCCAGGCCGCCCGGGTACAGGTGGTGCGGATGACCGAGGGGGCGTGGGAGACGAGCAGCACCGTCGAGCCGCCCCCGATCATCTCCCGGATGCGCGCTTCGCTTTTTTTGCGGAAAAACAGATCCCCCACGCTGAGCACCTCGTCCAGAATGAGGATTTCCGGGGCGTCCCCCGCCGTGGCGATGGCGAAGCCCAGCCGGGAGACCATGCCGGAGGAATAGTTGCGCACCCGTTCCTCCATGAAGCCCTCCAGCTCCGCAAACTGTACGATGCGTCGGTAATTGGCATCGAGAAAAGCTTTGGTATACCCGATGAGCGCCCCGCTGAGATAGACGTTTTCCCGGCCGGTCAGCTCGGGGTCGAAGCCGGTGCCCAGGGTGAGGAGCTGCACCTTCCGCCGGTCCGCCAGCACCCGGCCGGCGGTCGGGATAAGCGCGCCGGAGATGATTTTCAGCAGGGTGCTTTTCCCCGACCCGTTGGAGCCGATCAGCCCCAACACCTCGCCCTTTCCCACCGTAAAGCTCACGTCGTCCAGCGCCAGGAAGGTTTCGCGCCGGCGCTGCCCCCGCAGGGAAGCGATCAGGAGCTCCTTGAGGCTGGAGGACTCGTCCTTCGCCCGGCGGAACTGCATGCTCACGTGCTCCACCACGATTTCCGGCCGGGCCTGCTCCGACGTTTTCATGCCGCTCACTCCGTTTCCTTCAGAGTTTCTGGATAATGCGGTTCCGGTTTTTCCGGAAGACCGCGCGCCCGGCCAGATACAGCCCGCCGCCCCAAAGCGCCATCTGCGCCCAGGCCGGCCAGCCCGGCGCTTCCCCCCGCATCACCAGCCCCCGCAGGCCGTCGATGAACAAAAACAGGGGATTGACCCCGATGACCGTGCGGATGAAGCCCTGCAGCTGGTCGGCGGGATAGAAGATGGCCGAGCAGTACATCCACAGGGTGAGCGCCACCGTGTACAGATGCTTGACATCCCCGAAGAACACATAGGCCGCCGCCAGCAGGTAGGACATCCCCAGCGAGAAGGCGAACAGGCACAGCAGGATCAGGGGGGAGAGCAGCATGGCTGCTTTCGGCGTCACCCGGAACACGGCGAGCATGACCGCGTACGCCGCCAGGGAATAGCCCAGGTTGATCAGCGCGGTGTACACCCGCGTGAGAATAAACAGCTCCATGGGGAATTTCACCCGGAGGAGCAGGGGCCGGTTGTCCACCAGGGTGGTCATGGCCGCGGTGGTGGCCCCCGTGAAGGTCTGCCACACCAGGTAGCCGGTCAGGTAATAGATGGGGTAGTTTTCGATGGAGCGGCGGAAAAGCTGGGAAAAGATCAGGGAGAGCACCGCCATCGACAGCAGGGGATTGAGCACGCTCCACAGCACCCCCAGATAGGAGCGGGCATACTTGCGCTTGAGCTCCCGCGCCGTGAGCTGGCGGATGACAAAGGCGTACTGCCCGGCGGAGGCACGGCGCGGGGAGGAGGGCCGGCCCTCCTCCCCGCCTGCGGCCTTTTGCGCCCGCGGTTCGGCCATGGACGGTTCCTCCTTTCAGCGGGGCGGAGCCTGCCGCGCGGCGCGGCGCGCCGTCCGCTGGGCGCGCAGGTGCCGCGCGTACTGGTACAGCCGGTATTGCCGCAGATGCCGCGCCGCCCGCCGGCCGGCGCGCACCGCGCTTCCCTCGTACCACGCGCTTTCCGGCCCGCCTTCCCGGAGCCCCGCCGCGGCGAGCAGCCGGGGAAAAAGATGGCCTGCGGTCAGCTCCCGTTCGGTCAGCGGGGCGGCCAGCACGCCGCTTCCCGCCGCGTCGGCGAGCACATCGTCCGAAAAGGGCAGGCGGCCGAAGGCTTCCGCCTCCCGCCGGGTGGGGGAGGCCATGAACAGCCCCAGCAGGCGGCCGATGGTCTCCCGGTCCGCGGCAAAGCTCCGGGTTCCCGGCGCTTCGGCCAGCTGCCGGATATAGCCGAGCAGGAGCGGCTCCAGCCGTTCGGCAAAGGCGCAGGCGGCCTCCTCCGCCGGCCCGAGGACGGGCAGGCAGGCGCCTCCGGCTTCCCGATAGCCTACGGTCATCCCGTGGGGCGCGGTGAAGACGGCTTCGAACAGGCAGTTATTGAACAGGGCCTTTTCCCGCAGCCGTCCCTCCGGCGGGAAGTAATAGCAGTGGTAATCCGCCCTGCGCACCCCGGCGGGCAGTTCATACAGCCCCCAGTAATAGCCCTCCGGCCGTTCGCTCCGGCCCAGCAGGGACAGGGCGTCCCCCAGCGACTTCTGCATGGAGCCGGTCCAGCCGCTGTCCACCAGGGCGCAGGGCACATCCTCGAGCAGCCCCTCCTGCCGCAGATAGCCCGCCAGTCCCGGCAGCGCCTGGCGGGAACGGCGGTCCGCCGCCTCCCAGAACGCGCCGCAGTCCCTCAGGGCCCGACGGAAGGTCGGCAGCACGGGCGGGGGGATGCGTTCCTCCGCCGCATAGGGCAGTCCCAGCCGGGTAAGCACCTGCCGGCAGTCCTCGTCGTCCAGTCCCGCCCGACCGAGAAGGCGGGCGGGGGTGACGTGCAGCCCGTCCCGGCAGATGAAATCCAGCGCCGCTTCCCTGTCCCGGTGGAAAAGGGGGACCCGCAGGGCGTAGCGGGACCCGTAAAGGTACCGGCAGTCCAGCGGCAGACCCTGTATTTTACAGTAGATACGGGCGGCGTAATAGAAAAAATAGCCGTCCCGCGCCAGGAAATACAGCCGCTGCTTCCCGCTTTTCAGCGCCGCGTGCACCAGCCAGCGCACAAATCCGCCCAGCGCAGGGGCCAGCACATACCGGCAGACCACGCCCGCCGTATCCCCCCGCGGGGGCGGCGGGGTATTCTGCACCGCCCGGTACATGGGCGGGTTCTCCCTCAGGATCCGCCGGTATTGGGCGGCCCGGCTGCCGGCGGCGGGCGTTTTGCTCATGGGCTCTCGTTCCTTTCTGCATCGCCGTGGGATTCGTTGTTTCCGCCTTCTCCGGTCCCTTCCGGCCGGAGCGGGTGCCGGGCACGCCGGAGGGCGCGGTAGAACGGGGCGGGAAGCGCGCCGACCAGCAGGGGCTTGAGGACGTACGGCAGGGTGGAGAAGCGGAGGATGCCGAGCGCGCGGAAGCCGTGCAGCCGCAACGCCGCCTCCCGCAGGCGGCGGCGATAAGTCCGCCTGAGCAGGGCCTCGCGGTCCTCCCGGTAGCGCAGCAGGGGCTCCTGCAGGTTGCAGCCGCGCCCGCCCTGCGCGTGCAGCCGCATAAACAGCTCGTAGTCCTCCACCTGCCGGTGCTTGGCAAGCCGGCTGTATCCGCCGCTTTGCACCAGCGCCTCCCGCCGGAAGGTCACGGCGGGATGGAGGTAGGGGGAATTGAACAGGAAATCCGTCTCCCGGGGGACTTCCGGCACCCGCAGCAGCCCCCAGTCGCCGCGGTCGTCGGCCAGCAGGGCGTTGGAACCCACCCACTGGTATTCGGGGTGGGCCTCCAGAAAGCGGACCTGCTTTTCCAGCCGGTCTTCCCGGGCGGTATCGTCGTCGTCCAGCCGGGCGATATAGTTCCCCCGCGCCTGCCGGATGCAGGCGTTGAGGGCGTGGGCCAGCCCGCGGTTGGTTTCCCCCCGCAGGCAGCGGATGCGTGTATCAAGCGCCGCGGCCTTCCGGAGCAGGGCGGCGGCCGGAGGCGGGGAACCGTCGTCGTAGAGCAGCAGCTCCCAGTCGGGCAGGGTCTGCCGGCGGAGGGATTCCACCGCCCGCAGGAAATCGGCCGGCCGGCGGGGGTTGTATACGCCCATCGCCACGCTGACCCTCACCGGGCTATCCACGGCTTTCCCCGCCTTTCCCGGGCCGGAGGCGCAGGGGAGGCAGGCCGCCCGCCGCCCGCCGCGCCTCGGCCCGCAGCCGCGCCTGGACCTTCCGGTCGGCGGCGGCGTAGATCTCCTTCATGGCGGCGCGGGTGTGACGCCGGTCGAACGGCTCGGTGGATTCCCGGCAGAAGGCGGCGGTTTCCCGCCGCTGCGCTTCGTCCATCCGCCGAACGGCCTCGATTCCCCGGATGAAGCCGTCCACGTCGTGAGGCGGGCAGACGAACCCGTTTTTGCCCGGCGCCATGTATTCCCGCGTCCCCCGGTTGTCGGCGGCCAGGACCGGCACGCCCATGGCAAGCGCCTCCAGCCCGGCCATGCCCAGCCCCTCCCGGACGGAGGGGAACGCGGCGGCGTCCGCACAGCCGAGGACGGCGGGCACGTCGCGGCGGTGGCCGTACAGGGTGACGGCGCCCTCCAGCCCCAACTCCCGGATCCATTCCTCCATCCGCGGGCGGAAGAAGCCGTCCCCGCATACCCCGTACCGCAGGGCGGGGAAGGACGGGTCGGCGGCCTTCATCCTGGCCAGCGCGTCCAGGATCACCTTCTGGTTTTTGTTTTCATTGAGCTCGCCCACCGAGACCAGAAAGAACTGCCCGGGCGCGATGCCGAGCCGTTCCCGGCAGCGGGCCCGCTCCTCCGGGGTCAGGGGGCGGAACCGTTCGCGGTCCAGCCCCACGCCGGGGATTTGAAAGACCAGCCCGCCTTTTCTCAGGCTCAGGCGGCGGGCGGCGCGGTAATCCTCCCGGTTGATGACGATCAGGATGTCGGTGTACCGGGCCAGCCATTTTTCCACCGGGTAATAGGCCAGATGGTTGAAAAGCGGCGCTCCCTTGTAAAAATGAAAGCCGTGGGCGGTGTAGATCATCACGGGGCGCACCTCGGGGCAGAGCCTTCCGGCCAGCCGGCCCAGCAGGCCGCCGACCGGCGTGTGGCAGTGCACGGCGCGGATGGGATATCGGCGGATGAGCCGTATTAACTGGCGCAGCGCCTTTTCGTTATCCCGCAGCAGAAAGGGGGAGCGGGCGATCTCGATGTGGTGGACCGGTACGCCCAGGACACCTGGCAGCTGCGCCGGGAGCTCAGCCTGGCCCGAAAGGTCTCCGACCTGTCCCAGAGCGCCCTGCTGGTGCTGAACGACCAGTGGATTCCCGTCTTTTCCAATGAAAAGGCACGGCAGCTCAACATGAACTCCATTCTGCGCAAACTCCACCCGGAGCAGGCCGGGCGGCCGGTGCTCCCCGTACAGACCCGTCAAATCCACAAGATCGACAACCAGTATTACACCGTTGTCATCGATCAAAGCCGCAGCACCAGGCACGCCTATTTCCTGATCAGCGTGACCCCACTGGACGACAAGCTCCGGGAATCGCCCGCCATACGGGTGGAGACCGCCGCCGCCGCCGACCCGCTGC
>CAJFTG010000024.1 GCA_904419875.1 Candidatus Avimonas caecicola
CCCCGACGCAGCCGCCCGCGCAGGCGTTCAGCTCGATAAAATCCAGCTCCTGAAGCTTTTCGTCCTCCAGTTCCTCCAGAACCTTGATGACGTTGTCGACGCCGTCCGCCGCCAGATGGTTCTCGTTGAGAAGGCCGGCCGCCTCCCCGCCGATGGAGGACCATCCCACCCCGATGATGCCGGAATGAGCGATCGGTTCCAGCGCTTCCAGCTTGTTCATTTTCCCCACCAGCCGGGGATAGAGGTCGCTGATTGCCAGCACCCCGTCCACGTTGGAGCGCTCCGTCCCGATGGGGACCTTCACGTCGGTCACCTTTGCCGCGCAGGGGGAGAGGAAAAAGATGCCGATCTCCTCCGGCTTCAGTCCGGTTTTTTCCACCGCCTCCCGGCGGGCAAGCATCGCGGCGACCTCCATCGGCGCCTTAAGCGGCAGCACGTGCTCGCACAGGTCCGGGAAGCGCACCCGGATCAGCCGCACCACCGCCGGACAGGCGGAGGAAATCACCGGCTTTTTCAGCCGGCCGTCCATCAGAAGCTGACGGGTGGCGTCCGAGACAATCTCCGCCCCGCGCGCCACCTCGAACACATCGTCAAACCCCATTGCCTTGAGGCCGTTGAGGACAAAGTCGATATCGTCAAGATGATTGAACTGCCCGTACAGGGCCGGCGCGGGGAGCGCCACCCGGTATGGGAAATTCTCCAGCATCGACAGATCGTCGTGCCGCGCTTTTTTGGCGTGGTGCGGGCACACGCGGACGCATTCGCCGCAGTCGATGCACCGCTCCGGAATGATCCACGCCTGCCCGTCCCGCACCCGGATGGCCTGGGTGGGGCAGCGCTTGATGCAGTTGGTGCAGCCCACGCATAAATCCTTGTCGAGCGTGACCGAATGGAAAAAGCGGTCCTTATTCTCCCTGCCTTCCATCGTTTCGCCTCCCGTAATGGAAAAAAGCGGCGGGCAAACGCCGCCTGCTTTCCCCTCTCAGCTTTCCTCCGGCCGTACCGGCAAAACGGCCCTGCCGCTCCGGCGGCCTATCCCTTTACCAGAACGGTCATGGTCAGAATCGTTCCCTCCCCCACCCTGGTATCGATCGCCAGCGTGTCGGAGTATTTTTTTATGTTCGGCAGGCCCATCCCCGCCCCGAATCCGAGCGAACGCACATTGTCCGGCGCGGTGGACCATCCCTCCTGCATCGCCTTTTCCACGTCGGGGATGCCGGGGCCGTGGTCGGTCAGCACCGCCGTCACCCGGTCAGGAAGGATTTCCACATCCGCTTCTCCGCCGCCGGCGTGGATGACCATGTTGATTTCGCCCTCGTACATCGCGATGGCGACCCGGCGGATCACGTCGGGCGAAAAGCCCAGTTGCTTGAGCTTCCGTTTAACCTGGCCGGAGGCTTCCCCCGCGCGGGTGAAGTCGTCGCCGGGCACGTCGTAATGTAGCCTGATGTTCATGCTCCGCACGCCCTCTCCGGTTCAGTTTCCGCCCCGCAGGCCGTTTTCGTACAGCAGCCCGCAGGCCGTAAACATCCGCAGGGAGGACTTCATCAGCACGATCCCCCGGTCGGCGGCCAGCTCGATCATCTCCGGCCCCGGCTCCTTCCCCCGGACGAACACAATGCAGACCATATCCATCATATCCGCCGTGCGAACCACCTGGGTGTTGACCAGCCCGGTCAGCAGCACCGACTGGTCCTTCACAAACGCCAGCACGTCGCTCATCATATCGCTGCCGCAGGCGTTGTGTACCTCCGTCTCCAGATTTTCCTCTCCGGTGACCACGGTGGCCTGCAGAATATCCCGTACATCGGCGATCGTCATACGCCCATACCTCCCGGTTTTCAGCCGCGGCCCGGCCTTGCCGGCCGCCGTATTGCGGTTTCTCGAAATCCGATCCGAAGACTGCCGGAAAAGGCGCGCTTTATTCCGCCGCCTCCGGCCGGCTTCGGCCTGTTCTTTCAATAGTATACTCTTTTTTTGCCATGAAAGCAACAATTTTGTGCAGGCTCCCGTACAATGCCGCTGACGGCGCCGGCAAAAAGGCGGCTTATTCCGGCAGGCCCAAACGGCGGCGCAGCGTTTCCATCGCCCCGGCCGCCCGGAGAAGGTCGGGCGCCATCCGGCGCGCCACCTCGGTCAGCCGCGGACGCTCCTTTCCGGCCAGCAGCTCCTGCGCCATCTGCAAAAGCAGATCGCTGGTCAGGCTGTATTCCCGGAAACGGCCTTCATACAGCCTCTTCGCCATGGAGGGAATATCCATACGGGCGCGGAAGGCGCGGTATTTTTCCCGGGCCAGGCGGTCGCAGTCCCGCAGTTCCCGGATAAACGCCGCGGTAGAACACCGCCGGAGGTTGTCAATCCCGTACAGCCGGGCGGCGTATTCCAGCCCGCTGACCGTTTCCTCCCCCAGCTCCGCCTGGAGGCTGCGATACTCGATGGGGTTGAAATACATCCATTCCCCCGCCAGCCGCCCGAAGGAACGCATGGCATCGTACCAGCCCATCGCCATTTTGGAATCCGCCGTTTCCGGGTTGAAGGCGAACGCCTTCCCCAGCGAATCCTTGGGCTTGATGTAATGCAGGTTCAGCTGCGGGTCGAGGTCCGCCGGAAGGTCGGTGTCCCCGATGTTCACCACCACGATATTGTCCGGGTGGCGGCGCAGGAGCATCTTCACCGGAACATTGTCGTACAGCCCGCCGTCCAGATAGGTTTTGCCGTCGATCTCCGGCCGCTTCAGGCCCGGATAAGCGGCGCTGGCCATAATGTAATCCATCAGCCGCCCCTCCGGGATGCGTTCCCGGTAGAGCTCCCGGCCCTTTCTTCCGGTCAGTTCAAAGGTAACCAGCCCGTATTCCACCGGAGAGGCGCGCAGCGCCTTCTCATCGACCAGCAGCTCCAGCGCCCGGCGCAGCGGGGTGATGTCCAGCCCGTGATTTTTCCACAGCTCCCGGAGGATGACATGGGCGTTTTTCAGGCTGAACAGATTGTCCGGCACCTTCAGCGGCTCCGGAAGCTGAAAGCCCTTCTCGATGCTCATGTTCTTCCAAAGCTCCACCGCGCCCTCGTAGCGGTCCAGCGCCACCAGCGCGCCGTTCATCGCCCCCACCGAGGTGCCGACCACGCACTCGATCGGAAGCTCCAGCTCCCGCATGGCGCGCCACACCCCGATCTGATACACCCCTTTGCAGCCGCCGCCGGCCAGCACCAGGCCGTAGCCTCCGGGTTTGCCTCTCCGCCTCATGCCGTCTCCTTCCGTTGCAATACCGCTGTCTGACTTGTCCGCCCTGTCCGTAAAAATCCGCCGTTTTCAGCCGGCCGGGCGGCCGCGAGGCCCGCCCAGCGACGCGATCAGCTTCTCCGCGCAGACCACGCCGTCCACCGCCGCGGACACAATGCCGCCGGCATATCCCGCCCCTTCCCCGCAGGGAAAAAGGCCGCAGACCGAGGATTGCGCCCCTTCGTCCCGCAAAATCCGCACCGGCGAGGAGCTGCGGGATTCCACCCCGGTCAGCACGGCGTCCGCCCGGTCGAAGCCGGCGATCTGCCGCCCCATCAGCGGCAGGGCCGCCCGCAGGGAATCCGCCGCAAAGCCGGGCAGGCATTCCCGCAGGTCGCAGGGGACCACGCCTGGCAGATAGGACGGCTTTACCTTCCCGAAGCCGGCCGACGCTCTTCCGGCCAGGAAATCCCCCGCCAACTGGACGGGGGCGCGGTAGTCCCCGCCGCCCAGGCGGAAAGCGGCCTGCTCCAGCCGCCGCTGGAACGCCACCCCAGCCAGCGGGTCCGCCGCCGAAGCCTCGTCGGTCTGATAATCCGCCGGGTTCACCCCGACGAGCAACGCGCTGTTCGAATTCTCCGCATCCCGCGCCCATTCGCTCATGCCGTTGACCACCACGCCCCCGGCTTCGGAGGCCGCAGCGATCACCACCCCGCCCGGGCACATGCAGAAGGTGTAAACGCCCCGGCCGCCCCGCGGGCGAACCGCCAGCTTGTAATCGGCCGCCCCCAGAGCGGGGTGCCCGGCGAACCGGCCGTACTGGCTGCGGTCGATCATCGCGCGGGGATGCTCGATGCGCACCCCGACGGCGAAGGGCTTCGGCTCCATCGCCAGCCCCTGCCGGCGCAGCATGGCCAGGGTGTCCCGCGCGCTGTGTCCAATGGCGAGGACCGCCCGGTCGGCCTCGATCTCCACCGCGCCGTCCGGCGTGTCCGCAACCAGCCCCCGCAGCGCTCCCCGCTCGATGTACAGCTCCCGGACGCAGTGGGAAAAGCGGACCTCGCCGCCCGCCGCCCGGATCGCCGCCCGCAGGCCGCGCACCGCGTCCCGCAGCCGGTCGGTGCCGACGTGCGGCTTCGCCTGCCAGAGGATGCGTTCCGGCGCGCCCGCGGCGGCCAGCTCCTCCAGGACAAAGCGGCAGCGGGGGTTTTTGATGCCGGTGTTCAGCTTCCCGTCCGAAAAGGTCCCCGCGCCGCCCTCGCCGAACTGCACGTTGGAGCCGGGGTCCAGCAGGCCGGTGCGGCGGAAATGCTCCACATCCCGCTGCCGCTCCTCCACCGGGCGGCCCCGTTCCAGCAGAAGGGGCTGCAGGCCGGACCTCGCCAGCACCAGCGCGGCGAACAGCCCGGCCGGACCGCTTCCCACCACCACCGGCCGAAGCGCCGCCCGCCGGACGGGAGGGACTGCCGGCGGGACATAGGGGGCTTCCTCCCAAAGCCTTGCCCGGCCGTTTTTGCAGCGGCGGACCGCCGCCGCTTCCTCCGCGGCAAGCGTCACGTCCGCCGACACCGCAAAGCAGAGGCGCTCTTTGTGCCGGGCATCCACCGACTGTTTGGCCAGGCGGAGGGAGCGGATATCCCCCTCCCGCACCCGGAGCGCCCGGCAGACCGCGGCGCGCAGATCCTCCTCTGTATAAGTAAGCGGGAGGGAAAGACCGCTGACTCGGATCATCTTCGTTTCCCGTCCTTTCCTTCGGCCCCTGCCCGGCTGTGCGGCGGCCGCGGCACAGCCTCCGCCAGAGAACGGACGACCGCCGCGGCCGCGGCATGGGCAGAGGCCCACGCCCACTGCAGATTATAGCCTCCGCAGTCTCCGTCCACGTCCAGCACCTCTCCGGCCGCGTACAGGCCGGGAACGAGCCGGGATTCCATCGTGCGCGGGTCGAACTCCCCAACGCAGAGGCCGCCGGCGGTCACCTGCGCGCCGCCCATCCCCTGCGTACCCCGCACCTCGATGCGCCAGCAGGCGATGCCCGCGGCGATCCGGCGGAGGTCCTCCTCTCCCAGAGAGGAGGACGGCGCGCCGAGGTCGATATATCCCGCGGCCCGCAGCACGGTCTGCCCCAGGCGCTTTTGCAGCAAGCCGGTCAGCAGGTCCCCCATGGTCCGGCCCGGAAGCGCCGCCCGCCGGCGCAGGGAGGCGGCCAGCGTCCCGCCGTCCATGCCGGGCAGGAGGTTGAGCACCGCGGTCAGCCTCCCCTGCCTGCGGCGCTCCCAGTCAGCCACGCAGCGGGAAAGCTGCATCACCGCCGGCCCCGACAGGCCGTATTCGGTGAAAAGCACCTCCCCCGTCTCCCGGGCGAGGACGCGCCCGTCCCGTTCAAAGCGGACCTCCGCATCGGTGCGGACGCCCTTCACCGCCCGGACGAAGGAGGGGTCGGTCTTCACCTGCACAATGGAGGGAAAAAGCGGCGTGCGGGTATGGCCCAGCGCGGTCAGCAGCCCGTAGCCGCCGGCCGACCCGCCCAGGGATGGAGAGGCCGCCCCGCCCGTGCAGACGAGCACCCGCCGCACGCGCCGCACGCTCCCGTCCTCCCGCTCCAGCAGGAAGCCGGCCCCCTCCGGCCGGATGGCCGTGACCGCCGCGCCGCACTCCTCCCGCACACCCTGGGCCGCCAGGGTGAGGCGCAGGCAGTCCAGCACCGCGCCCGCCTGGGCGCACAGAGGATATATCCGCCCATTCTCCCGCTGGATGCATTCCACGCCGATGGAGGTAAAGAACGCGACGGCTTCCTCCGGCGGAAAGGCCGCCAGCGCCGGGGAAACGAAACGCGGGTCGTCCCCGTGGTAATGAGCGGCCGCCGCATGGCGGTTGCTCAGGTTGCAGGTGCCGTTCCCGGTTGCCAGCAGCTTGCGGCCCACCCGCGCCCCTTTTTCCAGCACCACCGCGCTCCGCCTTCCCCCGGACAGCCGTCCGAGGAAGGCCGCCGCCGCCAGGCCGGCCGCGCCGCCGCCGATTATCCCGCAGTCCGCCGCCAAGCACTGCGCCATGTCCGCGCCCCCTTTCTTCCCCCGTCCTCCCTTGAGGAGAGGAAAACGACTGCAAAGGTTATTATAGCCCACCCTGCCCCGCCTTGACAAGACAGAGGAAGCTGGAAAGGAGGAAGCCCTGCTTTTTTCCTGAAAATTTGGTTATCCCCATTGGCACTTCGGTAAAAATGCGGTATAATCCCCTTATTATCCCCGACGCCGTCCTGCGGGAGACCGCCGGGAGGGCCGCTTGAAGCAGAAGGCGGACGGCAAGGGCGAAAAGACGAACAGCAAAAGGAACAAGGAGTAAGAAGCAAGGAGGAATCACCGGGTGATCTGGTACAGTGAAAAGGCGGAAAAGGTCCTGGAAGCTCTGGGGACCGACCCATCTGCCGGCCTTTCAGCGGGCACCGCGCAGGAGCGCCTGCAGACCTGCGGGCCGAACAAGCTGCAGGAGAAGGCGCCGCGCACCTTTTTCCGGCGCTTTCTCGACCAGCTGAAGGACGTGATGGTCATTATCCTGATCATCGCGGCCGCCGTCTCTCTGGGGCTGAGCATCTACAACGCCGTCACCGGCGGGGAGGCCGACTGGATCGAGCCGGTCGTCATTGTCGCGATCGTGCTGCTCAACGCCCTGCTGGGCGTCATCCAGGAAAGCAAGGCCGAAGCGGCGCTGGAGGCGCTGAAAAGCCTTTCCGCCCCGGAGGCCCGCGTCCTGCGCGGAGGGACCCTGCAGACCGTTAAGGCAACCGACCTGGTGCCCGGCGACATCGTGGAGATGGAAGCGGGCGACCTTGTCCCCGCCGACTGCCGGCTGCTGGAGACGGCCGGCTTCCAGTGCGACGAAGCGGCGCTGACCGGGGAATCGCTTCCCGTGTCCAAGGACGCACAGGCCGCAATCCCCGACATCGCCCCCCTGGGCGACCGGGTCAACATGGCCTATTCCGGCTGCCCGGTCTCCTACGGTCGTGCCCGCGGCGTGGTGGTGGAAACCGGCATGAACACCGAAATGGGGAAAATCGCCACCATGCTGGACGAGGAAGAGGAGACCGCCACCCCGCTGCAGGAAAAACTGGCCAAGCTGGGGAAAAGCCTCGGCTTTCTGGCGCTGGGAATCTGCGTCATTATTTTTGTGGTCGGGCTGATCGACCGCCTGCCCCCGCTGGACATGTTCATGACGGCGGTTTCTCTGGCGGTCGCCGCCATCCCCGAAGGGCTGCCCGCGATCGTGACCATCGTGCTGGCCATCGGCGTACAGCGGATGGTTGCCAAGAACGCCATCATCCGCCGGCTGCCCGCCGTGGAAACCCTGGGCAGCGCGTCGGTGATCTGTTCGGATAAAACCGGCACCCTGACCCAGAACCGCATGACCCTGGTCAAGGTGTTCGACGGGAAGGAAACCGTCCCCCTGACGGGGGAGATACCGGACAGCGTGCTGGCCCTGCTCCGGATGGGGACCCTGTGCACCGACGGCACGGTGCGGCTGGTTGACGGGGCGGAAAAGCATATGGGCGACCCGACCGAAACCGCCATTGTCGCCGCCGCCCTGCGGTGCGGGATGCCCAAGGAAGAGCTGACAAGCGAGCATCCCCGCCTGGGAGAGATCCCCTTCGATTCCGACCGCAAGCTGATGACCACCGTCAATCTCATCCACGGGAAACGGGTGGTCATCGTCAAGGGCGCGCCGGACATCCTGCTGGGCCGCTGCATTGCCGGGAACCGGGAAGCCGCCGCGGCCGCCAACGAGGAGATGGCCCGCGATGCGCTGCGGGTTCTGGCGCTGGGGTATAAAATCATCGACGACACGCCGATGGACTGCCGGCCGGAGGAGCTGGAAAACGGCCTGACTTTCGGCGGCCTGTTCGGCATGATCGACCCGCCCCGGCCGGAGGTCACCGCCTCCATCGCCGAGTGCGACACCGCCGGCATCCGGACCGTGATGATTACGGGCGACCACGTGACCACCGCCGCCGCCATCGCCCGGGAGCTGGGCATCCTGCACGACGACAGCGAGGCAATCACCGGCGCACAACTGGCCAAGCTCAGCGACGACGAATTGTATGAAAACATCCGGCGCTACCGGGTCTACGCCCGGGTCACCCCGTCGGACAAAATCCGGATTGTCAAAGCCTGGCAGCGGGCCGGCGAGATCGTGGCGATGACCGGGGACGGCGTCAACGACGCTCCCGCCCTCAAGGCGGCGGATATCGGCTGCGCCATGGGAATCACCGGCACCGATGTGGCCAAGGGCGCGGCGGACATGACCCTGACCGACGACAATTTCGCCACCATCGTCACCGCCGTGAAGGAGGGCCGCGGCATTTACGACAACATCCGCAAGGCCGTCCACTTCCTGCTATCCTGCAACCTAGGGGAGGTACTCACCGTCTTTGTGGCCATACTGGTCTGGCGGGAGTCCCCCCTGCTGCCGATTCAGCTGCTGTGGATTAATCTCGTCACCGACTCCCTGCCTGCCCTGGCGCTGGGGATGGAACCGGTGGAATTCGACGTGATGACCCGCAGGCCGCGGAAGAAGAGCGAGTCCATCTTTTCCGGCGGGCTGGGTCTGACCGCCGCCCTGCAGGGCGTGATGATCGGCCTGCTCACCCTGGCCGCCTATTTTGTCGGTTCGCGGGTGTTCACCCTCCCGGGCGGCGGGGTGAATATCCCGCTCGGAGAGGGAATGGCCTTCGCCACCCTGGCTTTATCCCAGCTGGTCCACGCGTTCAGCGTGCGCAGTTCCCACTCCCTGTTCCGGGTTGGCTTTCACACCAACAAGTATATGCTCGGCGCGTTTGCCGCTTCCCTGGCCCTGATGCTGGCCGTCCTGCTGATCGGCCCGCTTCAGAGCCTGTTCGGCATCGTTCCCCTGTCCGGCGAGGCCTGGGGCGTGGTGGCCGGCCTGTCGGTCGCCCCGCTGGTGATTATGGAAGCCGTCAAGGGCATCCAGGCTCTGCTTCGGCGGAGGCGGCGCGCCGATGACGAGACGCCGCCGGAAGAATAATCCCGTCCCGCACCGCCTGCCAGCCGTGCGCCGGATTGTTTGCGCCGTGTCCGGACGGGCACGGAGGCCCCGTCCTAAATCCAATGGGAAACGTCCTATTCCTACCCGGACAGCCGCTTTCAGCGGCTGTCCTTTTTTCTTTTCGCCGGTTCCCGAACGGCCCGCCCATCCCCGCTGCCCCACAGCGCCGGGGCCGTGTTCCACAGGTCCACATTTCCCTTTTCAGATACCTTTTGGCCACTTCCCATCGAAAACGTAAGCACAAATTCCACTCGCTCTCCCGTGGGGTTCACACCGGCTTAATCACGGGAAAAACCTCCCGCCAATCTCGCGGGAGGCTTGCTTCCGGCCGCATTTAATTCAAGGAAAAACCAAAAATGCGCATTATCCTTCTGTATAAAGTTGCAATATAAAATAGGGGACTTGCAAAGTGATGCCGTCTATATATACAGCAGGAACCAAAAAGGGCATTCCCGCAGCTTGGCGACTCCGGCCGGCGCCCCGGAAGAGAAGGCGCGGAAGGCTCCTGAACGGCCGCACTGGCGGGTAAAAGCCGGACAAATCCAAGCTTACATCCGGCTTTTCCTGCGTACCTGCGTTTTCGGTGGCTCGAATCCATTTTGGCCTTTTTGGTATGCACGTAACATTCCCTGGTTCAATCCGGGATGGAGGGAATCCACTTTGGCGAAAGCTTCGGGAAAGGAGGCAAAGCAAAAACGACAGACCCGATTGATCTGTCGAATATATGGCTGTATATCGCTCTCATCATCAGCAAATTCGGCCCCTTTGCGGGATCGCGCGTGTGATGCCGCGAGGGGCTTCCACACCCCCTGAGAGAGCCATGCCGGTTCCAAACTTTCCGCCATCCATCCACCGGCGGCTTCGATGGCGGCGGGCGGGCAAAACGGACAGGTAAGGCGAGGCAAATACGCCGGACATGGGAAAAGCGGCCGGCAATTCGCAACGAATTGCCGGCCGTACACCTGGTGGACGTTAACGGACTTGAACCGCTGACCCTTCGCACGTCAAGCGAATGCTCTACCAGCTGAGCTAAACGTCCCTGTTGTTTCTGCTGTTCCTTCTGTCACTGCTATCCCCGCTGCCCCTGCGATGCTCTTGCGCAAGGGACGAATGAGATTATACCGGATATTTCCCCGCTTGTCAATAGAAATCCGAAAAAATCCTTGCCGGGCCTTTGGCCCTCATCCGGGAAGCACCGGGAAACGCCTGCTTTCGGAATGACCCGCGCCTTTTCCTTGCCGCCGGGCCCGCACAGGGCGACGGGAAGCTTACGCGGCGAGCGGGGGATTACGCTCCCGCAGATCTAAACGGTTCCGCCCTCCTCAAGGGGATGGCCGCGCCGAGAGCCGCCTTGGTTTTGCCCGCCGGCCCCGGACTATTTCTCCCCGCCTCAGGGCAGGCAATCCGCCGGGGGCGGCGCGGACCGCCTCCCGCGGCCTCGGGGCCTTTCACAGCCGGACGGTCCCGCCGGCCCAGCCCGGTTGTTCTCTTTCGGCAGGGACGGCGGTATGGAGCGGCCTGTGCGGCCCGGCCGCCCTGTCTTTTGAACCGAGCGCCGAAACGGGCCGACAGGGGGATCCGACGCAAAAAGCGGGGAGCAGACAGCCGCAGCCGCCCGTTCCCCGCTTTCCTTATTTCCCGCGTTCCCGCGTTCCCTGGCAGGACGGCCCGCCGGCCGCCGAAAGGGTTCCCGCCGCTCAGCGGATTTTGCGCAGACGGATGACGCCGTCAATCGCTTCGATCTTCTGCAGACAGTCGTCCGACACATCCCCCACCACATCCAGCAGGGTGTAGGCGTAATCCTTCTTGGAACGGTTCACCATGGATTCGATATTGATGCCTTCCGCCGAAACCACCCCGCTGATCTGCGCGAGCATGTTCGGGACGTTGCGATGCAGAACGCAGATGCGGGTATCGGTGCTGCGGGCAATCTCCATAGCCGGGAAGTTGACCGAATTGCGGATATTGCCGTTTTCAAGATAATCGATCAGCTCCGCCGCGGCCATTACCGCGCAGTTGTCCTCGCTTTCCGGGGTGGAAGCGCCGAGGTGCGGAATAGCAATCACATTTTCCACGCCGAGCATATCGTCGGTGGGGAAATCCACCACATACGCCGCCACCTTGCCGGAGGCGAGCGCCTCCCGCATGTCGTTCCCGTTCACCAGGTCGGCGCGGGAGAAGTTGAGAATCCGCACGCCGTCCGGCATCTGCGCAAACGCTTCGGCGTTCAGCTTTTCGCGGGTTTCCGCTGTCAGCGGCACATGGATGGTGATGTATTCGCACTGGGCGAAAATCTGCTCATAGCTGGTGGCGTGATGCACCTTGCTGGACAATCCCCAGGCCGCGTCCACCGACAGATAGGGGTCGTAGCCGTAAACCTCCATCCCCAGGTCCACCGCGCAGTTGGCCACCAGGGAACCGATCGCCCCCAGGCCGATCACCCCGAGCTTTTTGCCCCGGATTTCCGGGCCGGCGAAGGCGGATTTCCCCTTTTCCACCAGCTTGGTCACTTCCGCGCCCTGCCCCTTCAGGGTCTTGGCCCATTCGATGCCGGCGACCACCTTGCGGGAAGAGATCAGCAGGCCGGCGACCACCAGCTCCTTAACGGCGTTGGCATTCGCGCCGGGGGTGTTGAACACCACGATGCCGGCCTCGCTGCAGGTATCCAGCGGGATATTGTTTACCCCGGCGCCGGCACGGGCAATCGCTTTCAGCGACGCCGGCAGCTCCATTTCGTGCATGGAGGCCGAACGGACCATGACGCCGTCCGGCGCCGCGCATTCGCCCGAAACCGTGTATTTTTCCTTGTCAAACCTGTCGGTGCCGCAGGCCGCGATCTTATTCAGGGTCATAATCTGAAACATAACGCACTCTTCCTTCTATTCTTGTCTTTTCTGCAACGGAGAATCAGGCGTTGGCCGCCTCGAACCCCTTCATGAAAGCAACCAGCTTTTCCACGCCCTCGACCGGCATGGCGTTATAGATGGACGCGCGCATGCCGCCCACGGTGCGGTGCCCTTTCAGGTTCACAAAGCCGGCAGCGGCCGCTTCCTTAACGAACTTCGCATCCAGCTCCTCGTTGCCGGTGACAAACGGCACGTTCATGAGGGAACAGTCCTTCTTTTCCACCGTGCCGCGGAAGAGGGCGGAGGAATCCAGGAAATCATACAGGAGCTTGGCCTTCGCCTCGTTGCGCGCCTTCATCTTCTCCAGGCCGCCGATGTCGTTTTTCAGCCATTCAAGCACCAGCTTGCAGATATAAATGGCATAGCAGGGCGGGGTGTTGTACATCGAGCCGTTGTCCGCGTGGATCTGGTAATTCATCATCGTGGGGGTGATGTCGCGGGCATGGCCGACCAGGTCCTCCCGGATAATCACCACCGTCAGGCCGGCCGGGGCCATATTTTTCTGCGCGCCGGCGTACAGCACGCCGAAGCGGGAAACGTCGATCGGCTCGGACAGGATGCAGGAGGACACGTCCGCGACCAGCGGCACCTTGCCGGTATCCGGCAGCTTGGTGAAGCGGGTGCCGTAGATGGTATTGTTCAGGCAGATGTGGAAATAATCCGCGTCCGGGGTGAAGGCGGAGGGATCCAGCTCCGGTATGTAGGAGAAGGTCTTGTCCTTGGAGCTGGCCACGACATGCGCCTCGCCGTAGCGGGCCGCCTCCTGATACGCCTTGTTCGCCCACTGGCCGGTGATCACGAAATCCGCCTTGCCGCTGCCGTTCATCAGGTTGAGCGGAACCATGGCGAACTGGGAGGACGCGCCGCCCTGCAGGAACAGAACCTTATAATTTTCCGGGATGCCCATAACCTCGCGCAGCAGCGCCTCGCATCCCTTGATGATCGCCTCGTAGGTTTTGGAACGGTGGGACATCTCCATGACCGACTGGCCGGAGCCCTCATAATCCATCATTTCCGCCGCCGCCTTTTGCAGCACGCTTTCGGGCAGCACCGAAGGGCCCGCCGAAAAGTTGTAAACCCTTGCCATCAACACTCGACCTCCGTTAACCGTATAATTTTCGAATTGTATTCTATTGTACTATTCTGTGAAATATTAGTCAATCAGAAAAGAGAGAAATATGAAAAAAATGGCCGTTTGGCGTGCCCTGCCCTCCGGCCCCCTGTTTGCCCGCGGAACCCCGGCGCGGCGGAAATCCATCCTCCCCTTCCCGGTTTACGCGCGCTTCCTCCTCCGGGACCCGCGGCCCGGCAGATGACCGGCGGAGCGGGAACGCGGGGACCCGGAACGCCGGCCTCTGCCGCCCGTTCCCTTCAAAACGGCTCCCGCTCCGGTGGCCGGCCGCCGCAGCCCCCCGCGGCTTGGAGCCGCAGCCGTCCCGGCCCGCCGCCGATGCGCAGACCGGGAGCCGCCCCTTGTGAGCTTCCCGGCCTGTCAGCGTCCCTCGCTCCGGCTTGCGCAGGGACTTCCCTGCCGTCCCTGTTTGTGCTACAATGAACAGGATGCGGCGCGCTGCCGCCGAACTGACGGCGCACGTATTCTGCGCGAACGGGCGGACGCACCGCCCCCGCGTTCAAGGAAGGCGACGAAATGGAAGAAAAGCAGCGGTTTGCCCTGTTCGAACAAGCGCCGGTTCCTCAGGCGGTCCTGAAGCTGGCGGTCCCCACCATCCTCAGCTCGCTGGTGATGGTGCTGTACAATCTGGCCGACACCTATTTTGTCGGCATGCTCAACGACCCGATCCAGAACGCGGCGGTCACGCTGGCCGCCCCGGTGCTGCTGGCTTTCAACGCGGTCAACAACCTTTTCGGGGTAGGCAGCTCCAGCATGATGAGCCGGGCGCTCGGCCGGAAGGATTTCGATACCGTATACCGCAGCTCGGCCTTCGGGTTTTACTGCGCCGTCTTCAGCGGCCTTCTCTTTTCCCTCCTGTGCACCGTGTTTCAATCCCCCCTCCTCACCCTTCTCGGTGCGGACAGGCACACGGCTTCCGCCACGGCGGAGTACATGCTGTGGACGGTCAGCTTCGGCGCCATGCCCGCCATCCTCAACGTGGTGATGGCTTACCTGGTCCGGGCGGAGGGCGCCGCCCTCCACGCCAGCCTGGGCACCATGAGCGGGTGCCTGCTGAACATTGTTCTCGACCCGATTTTCATTCTTCCCGAAGGCTTCGGCATGGGCGCGGCGGGCGCGGGACTGGCTACCTTCCTGTCCAACTGCGCGGCCTGCCTTTATTTCTTTATTCTTCTGTTCTGCCGGCGGAAAAGCACCTATGTCTGCATCCGCCCCCGCATGTTCCGCCCGGACAGGTCGGTGGCCGCCGGGGTTTTCGGCGTTGGCATCCCCGCCTCCATCCAGAACCTGCTGAACGTGACGGGCATGACGGTGCTGAACAATTTCACCTCCGCCTTCGGTGCCGACGCCGTCGCGGCGATGGGGATTGCCCAGAAGCTGAACACGGTGCCCATGCAGATTTCCATGGGGCTGTCGCAGGGCATCATGCCCCTGGTCAGCTACAATTACGCCGGCGGAAACATTCCGCGGATGAAAAAGGCCCTGCTTTTTACGGTGAAGGTCGCCATGAGCTTTATGGCCGCCGTGACGCTGGGCTATTATTTCGGGGCCGGCGGTCTGATCCGCCTGTTCATGCAGAAGGAAAGCATCGTCGCCTACGGCGCCAGCTTTCTGCGCGGCTTCTGCCTGGGGCTCCCCTTCCTGTGTATGGACTTTATCGCCGTCGCCGTCTTTCAGGCCGCCGGACTTGGAAGGGAGGCCCTCCTTTTTGCCGTCCTGCGCAAGATCGTGCTGGAAATTCCCGCCCTGTTCGCGCTCAACCGGCTGTTCCCTCTGTACGGGCTGGCCTACGCGCAGTTTGCCGCCGAGGCGGTTCTCTCCGTCGTCGCTGCAGCGGTGCTTGTCCGCCTGTTCCACCGGTTGGAAAGGGGAGCGCCGAACGCCGCGCCGCCCCCCGGAAAGCCCGCATAGGCAGGCCCGTCCGCGCGGTTGTTTTCCGCGTCCCGTCGTTGCAGGCCGGCAGGGGCAGAATCCCCTCCGAACACAAATCCGCCGAATCCGCCAAATCCCTTCTTCTCTTTAGCAAGGAACCCTTTTCCCGTTTCCCCGGTTTCCGGACAGCAAAAGGAGGAGAGAGCGTCCGTTATGCCCCTTCCATGCCGCCGCTCCTGTAAAGAAGCGGCCCGCCGATGACGGCCGCCGTCATCCGCCCGAACCCTGGCTCGCCTTCCCGGCGGCCGGCGCGGCAAAAGCACGGCGCACAGACGGGGCCTCCAAAAAAGCCGGCGCGGTTCGTCCGAAAGGCCGGAGAAGGCCCCTGTGTTGAGGGAGCCTTCTCCGGCCTTCTCCGTTTCGGCAAATATCGGCCCGCGGCTCTCTGCGTTGTCTTCGGCGGGCTCGACCGGAGGGGTGGATGGTTTTATGCCTGGCGGCATCCGTTGCAGCGGCAGGAGCCGTTAGCGCCGCCGTTGCAGCAGCGGCCGTTGTTCTGCGCCGCCTGCGCGCACTCACAGCTCTCGCAGGCGGCTCTCTCCGCCCGCTCGGCACTGGCGCGGCTTTCGCACGCGGATTCCCGGGCGTCGCAAGCGGCCTGGTTGGCCTCTCTGGCCGCTTCGCAAGCCTCACGGGCCGCGGCCTCACAGCGCTCGACGGCATTTCGGAGGTCGTTCATCCCTTCGCAGCCGGTGTTCCCGGAACAGCCGCAGGAACAGCAGGAACCGCCGCAGCGGCTGCCGCCGGCTTCCCCGGACGACGGGCATCCGCCGTCCGACCGGGTATTCCGCCCGCAGGCTTCCCTCTCTTCCTGCCGGGCACAGAGGATATCCGCCGCAACGCTCCCCGGGGCGCAGGGATACCAGGGTGTGGAGGACATCCGGTAAATGTTCATGGTTCCGCCGCAGCAGTCGGGGACAGTCTCGCAGGGCGTCTCCCCCATGCGGGAGCTTTGGTTGTCATTCGAACAACCGGCACAGCAACAGCAGAACTGGTTTCTTCTTCTCATCATGTTCACCTCCCCTCACAGTACAGGCTATGCCGGCCGAGGTGCTTTTGTTACTCCCCGGCGGCCGTTGTCAACTCAGCCGGCTGCCGCGCTGGACAATGGGAAAATTTATACGTTTTTAACGGAAACTCCTTGCTTTTTTCCGGAAATCCTTTATACTGAAAGACAGTATATGTGCCAACAAAACACCCACCGACAGAGAATGCGGAACGGAGAGTGAACGCGATGCCTTTATCCATAGAAGAGCAGCTGCGGCGCGAAATTCTGGACAATTACCGCAGCGTGCGGGCCTTTACCCAGACCATCGGCCTGCCCTACTCCACCGTCGACAATATTTTCAAGCGCGGCATTGACGGAACGGCGGTCATCACGGTAGCCAAGGTGTTCCACGCGCTGGGACTGGATATGAACAGCATCGGCCGTTCCACCCTCCGCCGCCAGGGGGAACCGTCCAGCCTGCCTCTGGGAATCAGCAGCGTGGAGGAGGACCTGGAGGTGCTGGCCGACAACTTCCGCGCGATGGACAGGGAGGGCCAGGAAACGCTGCGGCGGCTCTCCGAAGACATGGTGGCGGGCGGGCGGTACCGCCCGGCTAAAAAACGGGAGCGGATGGCTTTTTACGCCGTGGCCCGCAACCGGGGCGCCTCCGGCAAAACCGTGGAGGGACGCCGCTTCGACCCGCAACAGGTGGAAGGGCTTGAAGGTGAGGATTTCTGATGTTCGGCTCCTTCAGCTATCGGCGCGCCGCCGGGGAAGCGGCACAGATTCTCCTGGACAACGAAGTCACCGCTTACCCGCTCAACCCGGTGTGCCTGGCCAACCGGGCGGGAATAAAAATCCTGACCTATCCCCAGTTCGCCTCCCTGGCCGATTTGCCGGAGGAAACGCTTCTTTCCCTGTCGGGCGACGGATTTTCCACCTGTGTGGACGGGCAGTATCTGATCGTCTATAACCGGACGGTCCGTCCCCGCAACCGGCGGCGCTGGACACTGCTGCATGAATACTGCCATATTTATCTGGGGCACGTTCCGGAGGACGGCGCGCTCCTGCCTGATTATCCCAATGACCGCCCGATGGAAGCGGCGGCAGACGAGCTCACCGGCTGTTTGATTGCCCCCCTTCCCCTTGCTTTCCTCTGCCGGATCGATACCGAGGAGGAGATGGCACGCTGCTTCGGCTTGTCCGAACAGGCGGCGGCCAACCTGTTTCATACCTACCGCCGCTATTGCTGTACCGACCTTTCCCCCGTCCTGGGATACGGGAAGGCGCTGGAAGCGCTTTGCCCCTTTGCCATCGAGTATGCCTGGAGGAAGGAAAAGGAAGCCAGGCGGCAGCACTATCGGCTGGTGGATATAGAAGCGGAAGCCGGCGAGGTTCTTGCCGCCCGCCGCTCATAACGCGGGGAACGGGACCGCCCCGCGCTGACCGGCGGAATGACGCCCGCACAAAAGCGGCGCGCCCCTCCCGCGGTCCTTGTGTAACGGCCGCGCCGTAAGCGGGACCGACGGCTGCGGCGATTCTGTCGGGCGCCGTGGCGCCGTTTCCGGCCTGTTTTTCCATACCGATCGTTTCAGCCGAAAAACGGCGCCTTCTCAATCGGCGGCCGTGTGCTCGCGCCGATGGGAAAGCCCCGTTCATCCATTGCACCTCTCCCCTGCCGGTTGGCGCGACACGGGGCGCACCATGCCGGGAAAGCGGCGTCCGCCGAAAAGCATCCCCGCCGTTTGTCCGGCCCGGCTGGCCGTCGGCCGGGAGGGCGGTAAGCCCGTTCGCACCCCTTCAGGCGAATGTTACGATTCCGTAAATCTTCCCCCGGTCCGATTGCCAAAAAAGGGAATCCGTGTTACGATAATGCTACAAAAGCCCTGCACAGCGGCACTGCGGCGCAGGGGGAATGCCCCCATCATACATAAATGACAGAAGAAAGGATGTTGGTTGGATTATGGCAAACCGCATGATTCTCAATGAAACCAGCTACCACGGCAAGGGAGCCATTCGTGAAATCCCCGCAGAGGCGAAAAAACGCGGCTTTTCCCACGCATTGATCGTCACGGACAAAGACCTGGTGAAATTCCAGGTGGTTAAAAACGTGACCGATCTGCTGGATGCGGCAGGCCTTGCCTATACCGTTTTTGACGAAGTGAAAGCCAATCCCTCGGTGGAGGTGGTGAAGGCCGGCATCGCCGCTTTCCAGGCGGCCAAAGCGGATTATCTCATCGCCATCGGCGGCGGCTCGCCGATCGATACCGCGAAGGGTATCGGTATTATCATTAACAACCCGGAGTACGCCGATGTGGTCAGCCTGGAGGGCGCGGTCGATACCGGGAAGCCCAGCGTGCCGATCATCGCCGTTCCCACCACCGCCGGCACCGCGGCGGAAACCACCATCAACTATGTAATCACCGACGAAGCCAAGCGCCGCAAGTTTGTCTGTGTCGACCCGCACGACATTCCGGTGGTCGCCGTGGTGGATCCGGATATGATGTCCAGCATGCCCCGCGGCCTGACGGCCGCCACCGGCATGGACGCGCTGACCCACGCGATCGAAGGATATACCACCCTCGGCGCCTGGGAGCTGCCCGACGCGCTGGATCTGCTCGCCATCAAGATCATTTCCCGTTCCCTGCGCTCCGCCGTCAATAACGAGCCTCAGGGCCGGGAGGATATGGCCCTCGGCCAGTATGTGACCGGCATGGCCTTCTCAAACGTCGGCCTGGGCGTCGTCCACGGCATGGCCCATCCGCTCAGCGCGTTCTATGATACGCCGCACGGCGTGGCGAATGCGGTGCTCCTTCCCTACGTTATGGAGTTCAACAAGGACTACACCGGCGAGAAATTCCGCGAGATCGCCCGCGCTATGGGCGTGCAGGGAGTGGACGGCATGTCCGCCGAGGAATACCGTGCGGCCGCCATCAATGCGGTCCGTCAGCTGTCGCTGGATATCGGCATCCCGCAGACTCTGAGCGAGATCGGCGTGAAGGAGGAGGACCTCTCCGACCTTGCCCACGCCGCCATGGCGGACGTGTGCACCGGCGGCAATCCCCGTCCCTGCACCTACGAGCTGGTGCTCGGCGTATACCAGAAGGCTTTTCGCTGAGCGCCGGTGCTCCCACTGAGCGCCGGTGCTCCTCCCATGCGGCTGCGCATCTAAGTTAAAAAAGGTTAAAAAGGAAGGCCGGGCGTGTCACGCCGGCCTTCCTTTTTGTACGCTTTGGCCCGAATCCCTCCGGTCGCCAGGGGAGGAGCAATAGAGACGCTACGGCGAAAGACATCCCGAGGAAGCGGGCGTAAAATCGCCGTCCGCATTCCATCGCCGTTTTTACGGCAGGCAAACATGCGTGCGAAAACGCGTGCGATGCCGGGAGGGCGTTCGGCGGCCTCCAACAGCTTCGGCAGATATCAACACCCTTGAGGGGCGAGGGCGGGGATCGGCGCCGCGCCCTTTCAGGGCCCCTGGCAGGCCGGCGGTTCGCCGGTGGTTTTGATTTGATAAACGGTTTTCCGCCCAAAGCCTCCCGGCGCGGCGCATCCGGGCAGGGGCAGGCGCCGGCTCGCAGTCCCGGCCCCTCTCCCTCTGCCGGTCCGGCGGCCGGCTACCACTCGATCCCTTCCCTGGCGGCGATCCCCTGTTCAAAGGGATGGCGCACCATCCGGATTTCACTGATATAATCCGCCAGCTCCCGCATCCCGGCGGACGGGTCACGGCCGGTCAGCAGCACCTCCAGCCCCGCCGGCTTTTCCCGCAGAAATTTCAAAAGCGCCTCTTCATCCAGCAGCCCGGTGGAAACCGCGGCGCATACTTCATCCAGCAGAAGCACGTCCAGCGTGTCCGCCGCCGCGGCCGCCCGGGCCAGAAGCCCGTCGTTAAACCGCCGCGTTTCGGCCTTCTCCTCCGCCGTCATCGCAAAAGTAAACTTCACCTTCTCCATGGCGGGAAAAACCGTCACGTTTTTCATGGTGCGGAGAACCGCGATCTCCCCGGAGCTTCCGTCCTTCAGGAACTGAAGGACCCCAATCCGCAGGCCGTGGCCAGCCGCCCGCAGGCACTGCCCCACGGCGGCGGAGGTTTTCCCCTTGCCGTCGCCGCAGTATAACTGAATGAGTCCCGGCTGCTTCATTGCCGTACCGCCTTTCCGATGCTTTCTCAATCGCTTTGCCCTGCCCCGCGCTTCCCAGCGGGAGGTATCCCGGTGGAGAGCCCCGCATACCCTTTGCGCATCCCGCTCCGTCCCCCGTAAAGGGCAGGCCGGGAAGGAAAACCACCCATCCGCTGTTTCCCCGGGACGGCCTCTGTTGTCCGCAAGGGGCAGGCGCCGCTCCCGGGCGGGGCGGGGATACGGTCTTTCCCGTCGACCATACCCGCCGGATAAGTCAAACCGGCCCGGATGCAGCGCCGCCTTCGTTCCCTTTTCCCCGCGGCTTCCGGTCGCTTTTAAAAGCCCGCGCCGGATGGCCCGCGTTTTGCGTCTAAAATAGTTGCTTCCTGTCAGCTTATGTATTTTGAAAATTATACTGGTTCAAAATTGATAAGTCTATTGCCCTTGTAAGTGATTTTGACTTTTTGTCCTTCTATTGCAGAATCATAAAAAACACTGTTTACTCTAAATTTATAGAACTTGTTATTAGATTTAAATAGAAGAGTATAATCCTTCCGTGCAGACGTTCCCAGTTTTCCAAATATAGAAAATTGATTATATTCCTCTATTTGTTTTTTGACCAAATCAGCCTCCATTCTAGAAGGCTTTCCTATATAGTCTCTAAATATGCGATGTGTTATGCCAACGAATAAAACAACAAGAAAGCCCCCTTCTAAAATATAAACGATCTTAATCCATTCCATAATTGTCAACGCCCTTCTTAACAAATCTTTCTTTGTTCCTGGCACAGTTTGGGCAGGCAGAACGAGTCGTGACGGTTTACAGAACTTATCTTTCCTACAGCTTTAAGAGACAGAACGTATCATGTTCTATCTCTTAAAGCCGTAATGTTGTGTTTCCGAGGCAGGTGCGCCGAAGGTAAGAAGCATCTCCCAATCCGCCGCTGTATTTTTGACAGCCTCTGCCCTCTGACACAGTAGAGTTTTATTCACAAAATTCCTTAAGCCATTATTTCATATAACCAATTTCCGTTTGATTTACAAGGCTGTCCCATCTTTAAAATTAGTATATCAAGAAATCAATAAGTGTTCAACAATCATATTTCCGTTTTATTACGTTTGCGAATTCCGATTTGACACGAGGAGGAAGCTTTGGTATAATACCGACTTGTTGATAAATCAACAAGTCGGTATTATACCAAAGAGGAAGGATCGTATCATGAAAAAAGCCCTTTTGCCCGTCAACCTTCTGATGCTGGCCGCCATCCTGGCGTCGGATATCTGTTACATGACCTTCGGCGGCCTTGCCGTCAAAGCGGTCACCAGCATCCTGTTCGTGCTCACCGGCCTGATCAACCTGACGTACTGCGTACGGAGCAAGGCCCGTCTCCGGTTTCCGGTCTGGATGGCTGCCGCGCTGACGGCCGCCATGCTGGGGGATGTCCTCCTCGGGATAAACTTTTATCTGGGGACGGCCGTTTTCGCGCTGGGGCATATCTTCTATTTTGTCTCCTACTGCATGCTGGTCCCCCTCAATCGGCGGGATTTGGTCTGCGGCATCGCCATTTTCGCCGCCGCGCTGTCCATCATCCTGTTTGTGCCGGTCCTGGATTTCGGCGGCGGGCTGATGCAGGGGGTCTGCGGCGGGTACGCCTTCATTATCTCCTTTATGGTGGGCAAAGCGGTTTCCAACCTGCTCGGACAGCGGAACGTTCTCTATGGGATTCTCGCCGCCGGAAGCGTCCTGTTCTTCCTTTCCGACCTGATGCTGGTGCTTGACCGGTTTGGAAGCCTCCCTTACACCGGCACACTGTGCCTGAGCACCTACTATCCGGCGCAGTTCCTGCTGGCGTTCTCCATCCTTTCGTTCGCCAACACCGGGCGAAGCGGGGCTAAGGCGGCGGAAGCAGGGGAGACGCGGCAAAAATGAACGAATTTGCCGAGCGGTTCGAGAGCTTCACCGCCGCTGTTTCCAGGGCTTACAAAAGCATCCAGCGGATTAAAAGCGGCGAAGCCGAACGGATGGGCCTGAAAAGCGGGCATGTCATGTGCCTGTATTTCCTGGGAAAATACGCCGGCGGGCTTACGGCGGCGGAGCTTTGCCGGCTTTGCCACGAGGACAAGGCCGCCGTCTCCCGAACCCTCGTCGACCTCTCCGCAAAGGGCTATCTTGCGCCGGCGCCGGAGGAGGCCGCGCGGAAATACCGCACGAAGCTTTTTCTCACGGAAAGCGGGAGGGGAAAAAACCGCCAGATCAACGCTGCGGCGGAGGCCGCGGTGCGCAAAGCGTCCGAGGGCATCAGCGAAGCGGACCGGGAATGCTTTTACCGGGTATTTTTCACCATTGCGGACCGTCTGGAAGCGTTCGGACGATACGGATAAGCGGGGAAAACATGGCGCGCACCGGGCGCGCACGGAAAGCCCGGCCGCCAAGAACAAACGCCGGCGGATATGCCGTTCTCTTTGTGAGAGGCATATCCGCCGTTTTTTGCAGGCGCCCTCCCGGTATCCGGGTATCCGGCTGTCCGAGAATCCAGGACCCGGATACCCGGATACCCGGATACCGGCGGTTTTGTTTTGCGGTGTTCCCCGTTCCCCTGCCAAAGGCGGCCGTAAACGGCCTTCTACGGCAAGAGCGCCTTTTCCAGGTCTGCGACAAACTGCGCCTGCTGCCTTTGCAGGTACGCTTTCACAAACGGCTTCAGAAAGAGCTTCTTCGCCGCCACCTCTTCTGTAAAGTCTATCTCCGTCTGCTTTCCCCTTGGCGTGAAGACGCCGACCCAGCGCCCCTGCATGTTTCCGTTGTCCATGGTAAACTCCCACCGCCTGTGCGGTTCGCAGGCGGTAACCGTAAAGGTGGTCGCATACCCCTTTTTCGTATAATCCCGAAACTGCTTTTCATTCAGGATCTCGGTTTTGCCCAGATCGCTGCGCCAGCGGGGATAATCCGCCACGGCGGTAACAAGCCCCCACACCTTTTGGATATCCCCCGGCAGGAGGGTCTTTATGTTGGAAACCGTCATTTTCCGGCACCTCCGCTCCATTCGCCGCCTTCCTCGCCCTGTGGACTGCCTGTGCGCCGGATCCATGCCGACGCCCAATCCAGCAGAAGGGCGGAGAAATCGGCCAGTTCCCGGCGGGACACCGCCGGCTTTCTCGTCAGCTCCATGCCGGCTTCCAAGATGCGCCGGTCCTCCGGCTGGAGCCGGGACCGCAGGGCCTCCCTCTGCTTCTCGTAAACCCCTGTCCGGAGGAAGGCGACGGCCTGCACGGTGAAGGCCGCCGACTTATACAGCCCCCGCAGGATGACCGCGCTCTTCTCATGCACCAGGTTGTGCGCGCACATATGATACACGCTGCAGGCGCCGATACGGACGGCCCGGCGGATATCCTCGGTCCGGATCCGCTGCAGGAGGCTGTCCAGAGATCCGGAAATCGGGGTGGTATCATGGCAGAACTGAAACAGATCTGCCGGTTCCCAGGCCAGGAGCTCCTCCTTCCCGGATACAAAGCCGCAGACCTTTTCCCGGTTCGGCAGGGTATCCAGAAGGCGGCCGTATGCCTGCAGGTCCTCGGCGGACAGCCGATCCAGAATCAGGACCGCGTCGATGTCGCTGTGCGCGGTCGCCTCCCCCCGGCCGTAGCTGCCCTGCAGCCCGATCAGCCAGACGCGGCCGCCGAACCGGCTTTCCACCGCCTTTTGATAGTCCCTCATCCAGGATTCAATGGAAAACATCGCATGCCTCCGTCGGAAGTCTTTTTACCGGCGATCGGGCCGCCCGTTCCGCCGGCCCGCACCCGCACGGGCATCCCCCGTCCTTGCGCCTTACAGCCTGATCGCCCAGTCCCCATATTCAAAGGTCCCGCTGCCGTGACACAGCTTCCCCTCCGCCCTGAGCCGCCGGAGCGCGTCCCGCATTCGGCCCGGCATTTCCGGCGGAACGTCCAGCGAATGATGGCCGGGGAACACCCTTTTCACCGGCAGCGCCGCGACCTTTTCCAGGGAATCCAGATAAGCCGCAGGGTCTGTGGACGGGTAAAAGGCGAACAGCGTGCCCCTGTATACCAAATCCCCGGTAAAAAGGAACCCCCGCTCCTCTTCCCAAAAGCACATATGGCCCGGAGAATGCCCCGGCGTGTGCCGTACTTCTATGCTCCGCCCGCCAAGCCCGATGGTTTCGCCGCCATGCAGGACCTTCGTTGGGACGCCCTGAAAAACCGTATAGGCGTTCCCATCAAAGCCTTCCGGCAGATGGGGGCAGTCCGCCGCCATCCTCCGGACGGCCTCCGCAGGCAGAGGGAAGCCGCCGTGCAGCCATCCCCATTCTTCGGCGTGGACATAAAAATCCGGAAAATACCGATGGCCGCCGATATGGTCCCAGTGGACATGGGTCGCAACGGCAGTCACGGGCTTGTCCGTACGTTTGACCACCTCGTCATATATATATTGCCGATTCCCAGTCCCGTGTCGATCAGCAGGCTGCGCGCGGAACCGTTCAGGAGATAGCAGTGGGTCTCTTCCCGGTGGCGGTATTCGCTGATTATATAGGTGTCCGGCTCCACCCGGTCTATGGTAAACCAATCGTCCATTCGCCAGCTCCTTTTCCGCGGCCTCCCGGGTTCCTGCTGCCGCTCCTCTCTGCGCTCTTCCCCGCGCTCTTCCTTGTGCCCCTTCCTGTGCTCTCCCCTGCGTTCCCTTCGCTGCGCTGTGTTCCCGGTTCCGTTCCCGCCGGCGCCTCGCCGGCCGTGCTCTTCCCCGCGTGCGTACCGGCGTTCGCATCGGCCCGGGCTGCCGTGCCGCCGGCTGCTTGCCGCTCTTCCTCCGAAACTCCCCGCGAACCCCCGAGGGAACAGCAGACCGAACCGTCATTATTTTTCACGCGTCAATTTACAACGCCGCTGCGGGGAACGCACAGGCTGCCCGCGTTTTCAACCGGCCTTTGCCGAATTCCCTGCGGGAAGGTACGGGAACCGGCCATGGGCGCCTCCCCTGCCGGGAGCCGGCTCGACGGCCGCGCAGCATGCCTGAATCCTTCGGTTCATTTCCCGCCCTTTCCCCCTCCCGACGCCGCGTTTTCCCTGGCTTCCGCCTGTTTTACCATCGTTTTTCCTTTTGCCGGCCCGTGGGTCGGCCTGCCGGGAACACGCAAATGCCTCACAGCAATTCTGCGGCGTCCTCTCCCCCGGGCGCCGCAGAGCGGCCCCTTGACCGGGCCTCCCGGAAACCGGCGGCGGAGAGGATGGAAAAACTCCGTACAGCAGCCGGATCACGCACGGCTTTTCCGAGCTTCCCGATGCCGGTCGCCCACTGCCCGGCGCCCGGTAAGCCGGCCAGGCACACGGTTTGCCCCGCCGGCCGTTCGACCTCTTCCGGCCGCTAATGCCGGCCGGAAGGGGGAGTGCCTCGAGAGCGCCTCAAAAGCGCCTTGAAACTCTTTCCCCCGCCGGTTTCATCCGCCGTGCCGCGGCCGCCCGTTTCCTTCAGGCCAGCCGGCGCCCCGTTTCAAGCCGTGCGCCCCATGCCGCCGGAGCCGCACCGGTCAAAAGGCGGGCCGGTTTCATCCCGCGCCGCCAAACCGCCGGGGGGATTTCATTCCTCCAGCCCGATCGCGTCGTCCACCGGCAGGGAGAACACCGTGCCGTGGGCCTGCGTATGCAGGCCGCACACGTTGCAAATAGCCGCCATCACTTCGCTTTTCTTTTCCCTGGGGACGACAATCATGACAAAATCCTGTTCGTCCTGCATCGAAATCCCGAGGTGCTGACTGATGCTCTCGGAATTGCGGCGCCTGCCCCGCAGGATGGTTCCGCCTTTGGCGCCGGCAGCTCTCGCCGTGTCAACCACCTGGTCGCTGTATCCGGCCGCAACGGAAGTCCATATCACGTTATACCCCGACTTTTCATGTATCTCAGCCATATCCCCTTCGGTCCTTTCCCTGATTCGTTTTTCCACCATAGCGCGCGATTCGTCGTTGAGCATCTGAAACAGCGGCGTTTGCAGCCCGGTAACCGGGAGCGTAATCGCGATCCCGCCGCCCCTTTGATGGAAGACAAACCGCTGTTCCGTTTTCTCAAACAGCTCTTTTACCGCGAATTTCGGCAGGAAGCCGATGGTGATCAGCCGGGTGGTGCCTCCAAGGCCGAAGATGTCCATGAGCTCCGAGGGAGCGGTCCCCTGCCCCCGGCACTGATAGCAGATCGGTATATGCATCGTATCGAAAATCTCTTCCAGCTTCTTCTCTTCCTCTACCCGCGTGATAAACACCAGCATACGCGGAGCAGACAGCTTTCCATCCAGCGGGATGCTCATTCAAAATCCTCCTCAATGTCAACGATGGTATCCTCCGCCAGGACCTCGGCCGGCGGCGGAACCGCCTTCGCTTTGCGCACATAGATCAGCCCCATAATCTGAATGGCGATCAAAGGCGCCATGGCGACCAAAGCGACAACGCCGAAGGCATCGGTCACGATATTGCCGCCCGCCGCCGAGCAGGCGCCCATAGCCAGCGGCAGCAAGAAGGTGGATGTCATCGGGCCGCTGGCAACCCCGCCGGAGTCGAAGGCGATCCCCACAAAAACCGGCGGCACAAACCGGCTGAGTATGAGCGCCGCCGCATAGCCGGGGATAATGATCCAATAAATATTGAGCCCTGTCAATACCCTGACCATGGCAAGCGCCACGGCGCAGGCCACGCCGGCGGAAAGAGCCATGTTCATCATTTTGCGGGAGATCGTGCCGCCGGTGAGATCCTCCACCTGCTTATTGAGGACCTGCACGGCGGGCTCCGCCTTCACGATATAGTAGCCGATCGCAATACCGATCGGGATCAGCAGCCATTTGAAAACGCCTTCCCCCAGGCCGCTTCCCAGCAGGCTGCCCACCGGGGCGAAGCCGACGTTCACCCCCGTGAGAAAGAGGACCAGTCCCAAAATGGTGTATACAAAGCCGACCGCCATTTTTAAGAGCTGCCGCTTATGGTAATTTCTGGTGAACAGCTGGAAGACCACCAGCACGCCGGCAACCGGCAGAATGCTGATCAGCACCTCTTTGCCGTAATGAGGGAGTGCGGAAATGAACTGCTTCACCACATCCTGCGTTGTGGAAACCGGGATGATTTCCGTCGCCGTATAAGCCGCGTCGGTCGGATTGTAAAAAATCCCCAGCAACAAAACCATCATAACGGGCCCTATGCTGCACAGGGCGACAAGGCCGAAGCTGTCGCTGGCCCCGTCGCGGTCGCTTCGGGCGGCGGAGAAGCCGATGCCCAGCGCCATAATAAAGGGAACCGTCATCGGCCCGGTGGTAACGCCTCCCGAATCAAACGCTACGGCGGTAAAGGAATCGGGAGAAAAAAAGGACAGTGCAAACAGCAGGACATAGGAGATCAGCAGCATCCACGAAAGGCTGATATGGAACAGAATGCGCAGGACCGCCACAACAAGGAAAAGCCCTACCCCCACCGCCACCGTCCAGATCAAAACCGAATTGGGGATCGAGGCCACCTGATTGGCCAGCACCTGGAGATCCGGTTCGGCAATGGTAATAATGACCCCCATGAGAAAACTGACCAGCACGATCGGGACAATCCGCCTGCTTTTGATTATACGGCCGCCAACGCCCTGTCCCAGGGGCGTCATGGCCATCTCCGCCCCCAGCTGGAAAAAGCCCATGCCCACGATCAGCAGAACCGCTCCCGTCAGGAAGAGCGCCAGCGTGCCGATCTCCAGAGGCACAAGGGTGACGCTCAGCAGCAGCACAATGACCGTGATTGGAAGGACGCTGGAAAGGGATTCGCTGATTTTCTCTTTGAGTTTTTCATTCACAACAGTCTAAAGGCCCCCTTTGCCGCGGGGGACGGCGCACGCCCCCGCCGTGTCATGTCTGGCGCATAAAATACTGTACCAGCTTTCTATTGATTCGGAGAAAAGCTTCCGCCTCTTCCGGCCCCAGCTCTTCAAACGCCCGGGCCATAATATCCACCGCCTCCTCCGTTCTGTCCCGATTCAGCCGTTCCCCTGCCTCGGTCACCAAAACCAGGATTTGGCGGTGGTCGCCCGGGTCTGTCGTGCGCGCGGCCAGCCCCTCCCGCTCCATATGGTTCAGCAGGGCGGCCACCCGCGCCGAGCTGATTCCCATTTTTTCGCTCAGCTCCTTGGGATGAACGCCTTCCCGGTGCGCCGCCAGATAATTCAGCGCCGAAAAAGTGCCCCTCTCCAGAGCGGACAGCTTTCGGATCGCCGGCATCCGATACAGAAGCGCCCTGAGGCCGATCAGATTTTCCGCCAGTGCACGGTAATCCATGGGGTGGATAACCTCCGAATAGCTAATATTATTAGTAATTATAAAAAAAGTTTATGCAGCGGATATGAACAAAATGTTATGTATCTGTTAAGGAACCGCCGCTTCAACCGAATATTAAGCGGTGCGTCCGGACCAGAAGCAGGGATGCTCCCCTTCACGGCGGACCTGCCGCGGCGGGGCGGTTCCGCCGCAGCGGGGTAGCAGGCTTCTGTAAGCCGGATGGATTCCCGAACCGCGATTCCGTATGCTCCCCCTCCCCCCGCGCAGCGCCCGCCGACAATTTTTCACCCGGCTGCGCGCCGGGACAACGCGCGCAAACCCGCACAAATGCGGATTTCACCGGTATAACAACGACCGTTCCAATCGCACGCCGCCCTTCCCATGGCGCTCAAAGGTTCACCTGGAACCGAATCCGATCGTCGCCCAGACGCAGCGCCCGGATTCCGCCGCGATGTTTTTCCACTATGGCTTTGGCGATCGAAAGCCCGATTCCGAAGCCGCCCCCGTACGTCCTTGCTTTATCCCCGCGATAAAACCGGTCGAATAACCGGTCAAGCTCCATCCCGCCCACGGCCGCATAAGAATTATCGACCAGCAGGGTCGGGTGTTTCCCTCCGCGGAGCGTTACTCCGATCACGCCGCCCGGATCGCAGTATTTAACGGCGTTGTCCATCAGGATCGAAATAAGCTGGCGGATGGCCGCCTCATTTCCGTAATAAACAAGATCGCCGGGCAGATCGGTCAGCAGCCTTTTCTGCTGGTGGTCTATATGCTGTGCAAAGGCGGATACGGTGTCCAATACCGCTTCGCTGAGAGAAAAGGGTTCTTTGGAGAGCTTGACGTTATCCTCATCCATTCGGGCGAGGGAGACAAGCCGGTTCACCAGTTCCGTCATTATTCGGGATTCTTCCCGAAGATCGGCAAGCCATTCGTTCGCCTCCTTCCGTGTGGATTTTACACAGCTGCGTTTTCTCGCTTCCTTCTTACGCCCCTTGATCGGCGGCGTCCCCGTGCGCCGGACTGTCCAGCAGATCGTCCAGCTTGCAGCAGAGGACGGCGGAAATTTCCCTGCTCACCTGCAAGGACGGGTTCTTGGTCTCCCGCTCGATCTGGCAGAGCATCGCCTGCGAGATGCCCGCCTGCGCCGCTACATACGCCTGGGACAGGCCCGCCGCCTCCCGGCGTTTCCGGATGTTTTCCCCTACGCTCATTTCTTCCACCCCCTTATTACCAGCACCAGCACCGCCAAATTCAGCACCACGCAGACGGCGGATAAAATCGTACTCAACATGGTATAACCTCCTTGTAATCTATTGACAACCATGGGTTTTTCGCCTATTCTAAAGGGGAGGGGCGGCCCCCGCTCCCCGGCGGGGGCTCCCTCTTGGCTTACCTTGTCAGGTTGGTAATCAGGTCGATTACCGCTTTGATAAGGTTTACCAGGGCGGTAAGTAAGATCACGATTTTGAGGATGGTGTCTTGCTTACCGTTTTTCCCTTTTGGCTTGCCCATGGGTTTGTCCTCCTTTTCTGTGGTATCGTTAAGGTGTATCCTTAACATGGTTATAGTATACCTTACTAATCGTAAGATGTTAATAGGTTGCCTTGCTTTAAGTAAGATTCTGCTTTTTGCCTAGTTTGTAAGGGGCGAAATTGTGAAAACGGATAGAATACGTGAATTAGCAAAACAAAGCGATTTGTCTCTAGCTTTTCTGTGCAGACGGATAGGGGTTGCAAAGGTTTACTTTAACGACATCGACAAAAGCGGTCGTGATATACCAGATTATAAGCTATCTGTTATCGCCGACATCCTCAACACCACCCCGGAATACTTGCGCGGAGAAACGGACGTAAAAGAAAAGCCCGCCGGCAATAAAGCCGACGAGCTGAGTGACTATGATGCTAGGGTTCTTGCCTGGTTCCGCTCTCTGCCTCCAGAAAAGAGGAAAGCAATCCTAGAGATTGGAGATGGTCCAAAAGAATAGCGCGATTGTTCTTGACCATGTTTAAAAATCGTTTGTCTTCTTTGGTTATGTATTGGTACGCTCCTGGTGCCCTCTCCATGGCCACCTCCTGCCGATCTCCGTCCTGCTTGTCCTGCCGCACACCATCCTTCGTGACCACGCCGCCCTCTCCTTTCTGACCCGATGTGTTTCTAGTATAGAACGTTTGTTCTAATCTGTCAATCCTCTTTCGAGAGAATAAATACACTAAATCTTGTTGATCTGTCCATAACTCTGCGGCAATCTTAAGGCGAATGTCTACCGACACAATACATTATAATACAAAATAATTGCCAGTGCGCAGGGAATATTTACCAAGGTGCCTGTTTGCGCACAAATAGGCACGTTTGTGTACATCTTTCACACAAAAGAGGACCGCCCGGGACTGGTACTCCCGGACGGCCCGAACACAGAAAGCTATGCAGCAACTCTCCGCAAATATATAATACAATATTTATCTTATTATGTCAAGTATTGTAGAAGGAGAGAGCATCGGTGGGAATTTTCGACTTTATTAAAACCGTCCCAGTTATATTGCCCAATGGGAAACGACTTGTTAAGGCAAAACGGGTTAAAAATTTAGACGAAAAAGATTATGGGATGCCACTGGCTGAAGCACTTAAGCTACAAAATTTTTTCAAGGAAGATAGTGATACTATATATGGCGGGGACAATGTCCTTTATATGACCCCAACTGAACTGAAACAATGCGCATTATCTTATTATCAAACCAAAAAGCCTACGCTTGACCATATTGTCAATTGTATCAACGGGACAAAAAACATACATACTTTTTTTGAATCAATTGATCGGCTTGTAGAAATGTCTGATATTTTGACCCAGTTTGAAAAGTTACATATATATTCTCCTGGATATTCACCAAGTGAACAATTACACGCGAATTTGAATAATATGCCGAGTATCGAAGATCGCTTTATAAAAAGACATTATGCTTTGTTCATTGAAAAGCTTGAAACGCTTAAGACAGAATCCGCCAAGAAAAAACGACTTGAAAAATACTTTGCAGAGTGGTCGCTATTTTATAATAGATTATGCCCCGAATCTGTTGAATTTATTGAATGGTTGAAAAGGGGCTGGAGACTTGATAAATAAAACCCTCCCCGCTCCTGCGCCAACAGGAATGGGGAGGGAATCCCCTGGCATTGACAAACCGAACCGCAGCGGTTATAATAAAGGCGTAAGGTGCTACCGATCAGACGGTTAGCCCCTCTTTGCAGTTAGAAGTAACCGCAGCGTGTGAGGCTGGGCGGTTACTTCTTTTTTATGGCCGCAAACAGGCCGATCATGCCGATGAGCACTAAGCTGTATTGGAGCAAATCCGCCAGCGTTATGTACATCCGCATCCCCTCCTTTCCGGAGGGAAAAAAGAAGCTTCACATCCCTCCTGAAGAGTGGGAGGGACTAACCGCCTACCGTGATCGATAGCACCTTACAACCGGCATTATAGCACAGGAAACCGGCCTTGTCCACAATGCCCGTTTTCAGGAGGGTTGAACAATATGGCGAACAGACGCAAGGACGGCCTAATCCAGCGCCAGGTGACCGTTAACGGCAAACGAAAGGTATTCTACGGCAAGACGGAGCGGGAGATCAACCGCAAGATCGCCGAATACCGGGAAGAAAAGCGGCGGGGCCGCCTGTTCCGGGAGGTGGCCGAAGAGTGGAAAGCGCAGCATTTTCCCACCCTGGAATACAACACCCTCAAAGGTTACCGCCCGGCCCTGCGAAGGGCGGTGGAAGAATTCGGAGATCAGCCGATATCCGCTATCAAGCCCAAGGAGATTGAGCGGTATCTGCTGCGCTTCGCCGCCAAGGGATACGCGCAGAAAACCGTGCGTACCCAGCTGCTCGTCCTGCACCTTATATTTGCCTACGCGGTGCTGGAGGGGGAGATCGAATACAATCCGGCCGAACAGGTCAAGGTTCCGCGCGGACTGCCGAAAAAGCCGCGGGACATCCCTACGACGGAGGAATTGGAGGCAGTCAAAAAGAATGTAAACGCCCCGTTTGGGCTTTTCGCCTTTTTTCTTTTGTATACCGGGTGCCGCCGCGGAGAAGCGCTCGCCCTTACGCAAAGGGATATCGACCGCCCAAATAAGCGGATCCGCGTGACCAAATCGGTGTATCATGAAAACAATAAGGCCATGCTTAAGCAGCCGAAAACGGCCGCAGGGGAGAGGGAAATCGTGCTGCTGGACGTCCTGGCCTCCCAATTGCCCAAGGGCAAGCCGGACGCGCTCCTGTTTCCAAATGAGCAGGGCGGGCTGATGACGGAAACACAGTTCCATCGCCAATGGGAACGGTATTGCCAGGCAATCGGCTTCCATATCACGCCGCACCAGCTCCGCCATGCGTATGCGACCATTTTATTTGACGCTGGCCTGGACGCAAAGGATGCGCAGGAAATGCTCGGCCATGCCAACCTTTCCACCACACGGGATATTTACACGCATATTACGCAGAGCCGTCGGGATAAGATTGCGGCACTTCTCAACGAGGCGGTAAGCGGGGTGGAAGCGGGAAAAAGCGGTTGATGATTTACTGACTTTTTACTGACTTTGATAGGGAAAAATCCATGGGAATCCCGGACAATATGCGAGCCTCAAAAACAAGAAAAACCCTGTATCCAAGCCGCTTTCGGCCTGAATACAGGGTTTCCTTTCTGGCGGAGAAGGAGGGATTCGAACCCTCGAGGCGCGTTTAACGCCTACACGATTTCCAATCGTGCGCCCTCGACCGGACTAGGCGACTTCTCCCTATTATATTATTCTACTCCCATCCGCGTCGTCGGCAAAAGCTGTCAATCACGCGGCGCTAGATTATTATAATGAATCTCCGGGCAAAAATCAAGGGGCTTTCCCGAATTTGTCAAACTTTTTTCAAGGGTCGGCGCAGGAGCGGGGACTGACCGGCAAAACCGATCAGCCCCCGCTCGCGGCAGCCTGCGGGAACCGCCCTGTGCGGATTATTTCACCATTTCCCGGAATTCCTCTTCATTAATGACGCGTATGCCAAGCTGCTGCGCCTTGGTCAGCTTGCTCCCGGCATCTTCTCCGGCCAGTACGATGGAAGTCTTCTTTGACACGCTGCCGGACGTTTTCCCTCCATAGCGTTCGATGATGGCGGACGCCTCATCCCGCTTCAGCGTGGGCAGGGTGCCGGTCAGCACAAAGGTCATGCCGGCAAAGCGAGCGTCCGGCCCTTCTTCCCCCTCTTCCCCTTCCATCCGATCCTGCCGCTCCATGTTCACCCCCGCCAGGCGGAGCTGCTCCACAAAATGCCGGGATTGCGGAAGGGCAAAAAAGCGGACCACGCTTTCCGCCATGATCTCCCCGAAACCGTCGATCGCGCTGATTTCCTCCGGCGAAGCGCCGAGGACCGCTTCCATTGAGCCAAACCGGTTGGCAAGCAGTTTCGCCGCCTTCTGCCCCACATGACGGATTCCCAGGGCAAAAATCACCCGGAACAGGTCGGCGGATTTGGATTTCTCGATCGCGGCCAGCAGGTTCTCCGCCGACTTCTCGCCCATCCGTTCCAGCGCGGCGATCTCTTCCTTTTTCAATGTGTAAAGGTCATAAGCATTCCCGGCCAGGCCGGCGGAAACCAGCTGTTCAACCACCGCCGGCCCCAGCCCCTCGATATCCATGGCATCGCGGGAGGCAAAATGGATGAGATTGCGGACCCTCTGCGCCGGACATTCCGGATTGTTGCAGCGCAGGGCGGCTTCCCCTTCCTCCCGCACCGCTTCGGAACCGCAGGAAGGGCAGACGTGCGGCATCCGATAGGGCGCGGCGCCGGGGAGATGCGCTTCCACCCGCACCACCTCGGGAATAATGTCGCCGGCTTTCCGCAAGACCACGGTATCGCCGACCGCCAGGCCCTTCTCCAGGATAAAATCCTCGTTGTGCAGGGTGGCGCGGCCGACGGTCGTCCCCGCCAGCGTAACCGGCTCAAAAATTCCCGTCGGGGTGAGCACGCCGGTACGGCCGACGTTGACCTCCACACCAAGCAGCGTGGTGCGTTTCTCCTCCGGCGGATACTTATAGGCGGACGCCCACTTGGGAAACTTGGCGGTGCTGCCGAGCTGCTCCCTGTGCGAAAAACTGTTTACCTTTACCACGGCGCCGTCAATGTCAAAGGGCAGCGTATTGCGCAGCGTCCCAATCCGCTCCACCTCGCCGATCACCTCGTCCATCGAGGAATACACCGAGTAAAAGGGGATGATATGAAAGCCCAGCTCCTTCATCAGCTCCAGCGAAGCGGCATGGGAATCCACCGCTTCCCCTTCCAGAAGCTGAAGGTTGAAGACAAAGATATCCAGATTCCTTTCCTTGGCCACCGCCGCGTCCTTTTGACGCAGGGAGCCGGCCGCCGCGTTGCGCGGGTTTTTAAACGGCCGCTCCCCCGCCAGCTCCTGCCGCTCAACCAACGCGGCAAAGCTCTCCCGCGGCATGTATACCTCGCCCCGCACGATCAGGCGGGGAATCGGGCGGGACAGGCGCCGGGGGATGGTGCGGATGGTGCGGAGGTTGTGGGTGACATCCTCCCCCACCTGTCCGTCTCCCCGCGTGGCTCCCCGGACAAAACGGCCGTCCGCATATTCCAGCGCGATGGACAGCCCGTCGATCTTCGGTTCCACCACATACACGGGATCCTCCACCGCCTCCCGCACCCGCCGGTCGAATTCCCGCAGTTCTTCGTAGGAAAAGACATCCTGGAGGCTTTCCAGCGGCACCTCGTGCCTTACCGGCGCAAAGAGGGAGGAGGCCGCGCCCTGCACCCTCTGCGTATAGGAATCCGGCGTCACCAGCTGCGGATACTCCTCCTCCAGCCGGCGAAGCTCCCTGGTCAGAGCATCGAATTCATCGTCTTCAATTGCGGGGGAATCCTCCTCATAATATAAACGGCTGTACTCGCTGATCTGCTTCCGCAGCTCCTCCACCCGGCGGCCGGCCTCCTGAAAGTCCATATTTCCCCAACCCTTTCCCTGATCTGAAACGACGGTGCGTTTTCTTTTACCATATCCCGAAAAGCCTGCGGTATACGATGAATACGATGTCTACAATATATCCGGCCGGTACGCCGCACAGATCGTCCCTACCGGCTTGCGGCCCTTCGTATGCCATCGTATTATATCAAATTCTCCGCCGGGATGCAAAGAAAATCGGTCAGGAGCGGGAGAAGGCCGCCCAGTCGGGCACCTCCCCCACCAGGATGGTCTCCGCCGCCGTAAAGCCGGTTTCCACCACCACGGCGGTATCCTCGTCCGGGAGCATGGCATATACCGTAACCTTGACGTTCAGCACGATCTCATGCCGGGTCTGATTGATTCCGGCGCCCTCGAATTCACTGGTGAAGGTGGTTTGCACCGTGGAATTCATCGGGACCTTGATCGGGATTTTCGGCCCCCGCCCTGTCAGCAGCCCCCCGCCGAGGATGCTGCCGAGCGGGATTTCCACCATTTGATAATCCTGCTTTTCCAGTTCTTCCAGCACGGCGTCCCCTATGACCGACTTCAGGCGGTTCATATTGGCCGTATTGACGGAAACCGACAGAATGTTCCCCTCGTCATCCTTGGTAACGGAGGAAAGGTCCCCGTACTGCAGGTTCATCTCCTCCAGCACCCGCTGAACGGCGTCGTTTACCGCCCGGGTAGCCGTCGTGGTGGCCTGGTTCAGGCCATAGGTCTTGAGCATCGGCCGCACGCGCAGGTCGGTAGCGGCAACCAACCCCGCGGCGAGCAGAACCAGAAGCAGGAAAAACAGCCGCAGGCGGCTTCCTCTGCGCCGCTTCCCCCGCTTTCCCTGATTTCTCCGCAGCCATTGCATGGAAAACGCCTCCCTTTCACCGGACCGCTCAGCAAGCGCCGTTCTACCCCATCTTACGCAAAACAGGCGGTCCTTGTGAAAAAAGGGCGGTTTCCCG
>CAJFTG010000025.1 GCA_904419875.1 Candidatus Avimonas caecicola
GTCCGCAAAAAGCTGAATTTTGTCAAAGCAAAGACAGAGATCAAAGCGGTACGCGGCATTGGCTACGAGCTGAGGTACGGCCATGTTTAAAAAATCACGAAGAAAGATCGTCGCCTCCATCTTGTCGATTCTGGTATTGCTGCTATTCGGCACCTTTTGCGTTATTTACCTGGCCAGTTATGCGGAGATGACCAACGAAAACCGGCGGCTGCTGGAACAGTATGTGGACACCTATCCCCTCCGCGGCATGGCGGACGCCGGCAATTGGGAAGACAGCAGGGCGAAGGACGACCGGGTCGATCCGCATTCCAAGCCCCCCCTTTTGGAGCTTTCCACGTTCTATTCCGTGCTGATGTCCAAGGACGGCCAGGTGCTGAAGGTGGACACTGCCGACCGGTCCACCTTCGATGAGGAGGCGCTGGCCAGCCTGGCCGGCGAAATTGTCGAAAGCGGAAGGAGCCGGGGGAGGGAAAAGAACCTGATCTATCAGATGGCGGACAAAGGCGACTATGTACTGGTTGCGTTTTTGGACAACACCATGATGCTGGAAAGCGCAAGCACGCTCATCAGCTATACCCTGATTTTCGGCGGTGCGGCGCTCGTGCTCCTCTTCTTCCTGGCGCGCTATCTTGCCGATCGAATCGTGTCCCCCCTTGAGGAAAGCTACCAAAGGCAGAAACAGTTTGTTTCCGATGCGGGCCACGAGCTGAAAACGCCTGTGGCGGTGGTGAACGCAAACCTTGAGCTTCTCTCCCGTGAAATCGGGGAGAATCCCTGGCTTTCCAATATTCAATATGAAAACGAGCGGATGTCGGCGCTGATTATACAGCTCCTGGAGCTGGCAAGGGCGGAAAATGTAACACCCCCGATGGAAACGCTGGATCTGAGCCGGCTGGTTTGCGGCGAGACGCTGCCGTTTGAAACGGTGGCATATGAAAACGGGCTGGCCTTGCTCAGCGGGATTGCCGAAAATGTTTTTGTCCAGGGAAACAGCGTTCAGCTCAAGCAGCTTACCTCCATCCTGCTGGACAATGCCATCCGCCACAGCGACAGGGGGAAGGAAGTGTTTCTCTCCCTGAAGGCGGAAAAGAATCACGCGGTTTTGTCGGTAGTCAATGACGGGGAAGCGATCCCGCCCGAAGACAGAAAGCGGCTTTTTGAGCGTTTCTACCGAACGGACACGGCAAGAACCGGGGAAGGCCGGCATTACGGACTGGGCCTTGCCATCGCCAAGGCCATTGTCTCGGCCCACAAGGGGAGTATTGACGTACAGTGCCATGACGGGAAGGTGGAATTTACCGCCAGGCTTCCTTTGCTGAAATCTGTTTAGAAAAAGCTTTTCCTTCAATAATACTTCAATCTTCCTCCTGTACACTGGAATCATCCAAGGTACAGGAGGAATTTTTATGGCATATCAGAGCGTTTTCCAACGATATGAGTTGAAATATCTGCTGACAGAGGAACAAAAGAAAAAGGTGCGGGAGGCGATGGAGCCGTACATGGAATTGGATGAATACGGCCGCACCACCATCCGCAGCCTTTATTTGGACACCGACGATTACCGTCTGGTCCGCCGTTCCATGGAAAAGCCCTCCTACAAGGAAAAGCTGCGCATCCGCAGCTACAGCCAGGCGGAGCCCGGCAGCACGGTGTTTGTAGAGCTGAAAAAGAAATATAAGCATGTGGTATATAAACGGCGCATTTCCCTGCCGGAGGAAGAGGCGATGGAGTGGGTGCTCGGCGAGCGCCGCTGCAGCAAGGACACCCAGATCTCCGAGGAAGTGGATTATTTCCTGGAATACTACGAAAACCTTCATCCGGCCGTTTTCCTGTCGTATGAGAGAGAGGCGTTTTCTTCCAGGGAGCCGTCCGATTTCCGGGTAACCTTTGACGATACGATCCTCTGCCGCCAGGAGGATCTGTCGCTCGAATCCGCCGTATACGGCACGCCGCTCCTTCCGGAGGGGCTGGTGTTGATGGAGATCAAGTGCTCCGGTGGAATTCCGATGTGGATGACCCGTGTGCTGTCGCAGGAGCATATTTACAAAACGTCGTTTTCCAAATACGGGACGGCGTATCAGACGATGATTTTTCCAAAGTTAATCCGGGAGGTGTCCTGCCATGCTTGATACGATCTTTCAGGGCGTATTTGATTCAGCGCTCACCTCGGTGATCAGCGTTGCCGATTTTATGCTTTGCCTGGGCTTGTCCCTCCTGCTTGGCCTGGTGATGGCGTTCGCCTATATGTACCGCACCCGTTACACCAAAAGCTTTGTGGTTACGCTGGCGCTTCTCCCGGCCGTGGTCTGCGTTGTCATCATGCTGGTCAACGGCAATGTGGGAACCGGCGTGGCGGTCGCCGGCGCTTTCAGCCTGGTCCGCTTCCGTTCGGTGCCCGGAACGGCAAAGGAAATCTGCACCCTGTTTCTGGCGATGGGCGCCGGGCTGATCGCCGGGATGGGGTATCTCGGCTTTGCGGTGCTTTTCACCGTTGTCATGTGCGTCATGTTCCTGCTTTACAACCGCCTGGACCTGGGCGCCAGGAAGAATGCCGCCATTTACAAAACCCTCGCCGTTACTATCCCGGAGGATCTGGATTATACCGATGTCTTTGAAGATGTCTTTCAGGAATACACCGCCTCGCACGACCTTGTCTGTGTCAAAACCACGAATATGGGCAGCATGTTCCGCCTTACCTATCACGTCACCCTCCGTGACATAACAAAGGAAAAGGAAATGATCGATAAGCTCCGCTGCAGGAACGGCAATCTTGAAATCTCCGTTTCCAGGCAGGAAACCGCTGTAGCGGAGCTTTGACGGAAGGAGGAGTCGCCATATGAGAAGATGGCTGTTCACAACGCTTGCGCTCGTTATGCTGACCGGTATGCTCGCCGGCTGCGGAGAGAGGGGGGCAACCGACTCAGGCGGTACAAGCGGCGCCGGCACCGCCGGCTCGGCCGCGGCGGATTTTTCTCAGACCGACGCCGATTTGTTTACCGACCGGGATTATGAAACCGATTACGGGGAGGATGGCAGTATCCTCATCCAGCTCAACGGCAGCTCGGCCGCGGCAAGTTCCGACAGCGTGCGGATTTCGGGAACCACCGTCACAATTACCGAGGACGCCACCCATATTATTTCCGGCACGCTGGATGACGGAATGATTATTGTGAACGCGCCCGATACCGCCAAACTCCAGCTGGTGCTCAACGGGGTCGATATTCACAGCGAAACCTCTGCCGCGCTGTATATTCTCGAGGCAGACAAGGTGTTCGTCACCCTGGCGGACGGTACCGAAAACACCCTTTCCAACGGCGGAACGTTTACGGCGATCGACGACAACAACATCGATGCCGTGATCTTTTCGAAGCAGGACCTTACCCTCAACGGTTCCGGTTCCCTGACGATCACCTCTCCCGCCGGACACGGCATCGTATCCAAGGACGATTTGGTGGTCACCGGCGGTACCTACAGGCTCACATCGGCATCGCACGGGTTGGACGCCAACGACAGCATAAGGATTACCGGGGAAACGGCGATAACCGTGGACGCGGGGAAAGACGGGATTCACGCGGAAAACGACGAGGACGCTTCCCTTGGCTTTGTATATATTTCCGATGGCGACCTGGAAATTGAAGCCGAGGGCGACGGCATCAGCGCCGGGGCGTATATGCAGATCCAAGGCGGAACGATGACGGTGCTTGCGGGCGGCGGCAGTGAAAACGGCACCAAGGAGTCTTCCGACTCCTGGGGAGGCTTTCGAGGCGGCGGCCGGCCCGGTCAGTCCTCAACGGCGGCCGACGACAGCAGCACCAGCATGAAGGGGCTCAAAGCCGCGGGAGACATGCTGATCTCCGACGGCAGCTTTGCCATTGATTCCGCCGACGATTCGGTGCATTCCAACGCATCGATCTTTGTAAACGGCGGGGTCTTTGAGATCGCCTCCGGGGATGATGCTTTCCACGCGGATGAGACGCTGACCGTTACCGCGGGCACGATCCAAATCACCGAAAGCTATGAAGGGCTGGAGGCCCTGCATGTCTATGTGCAGGGCGGCGACATTTCGCTGGTTGCCAGCGACGACGGGCTGAACGCTGCGGGCGGAACCGATTCCAGCGGTACGGCAGGCGGGAGAGACGGCATGTTCGCGGGCGGCCCCGGCGGAGGCGGCGGAATGTCTTCCTCGTCCAACGGCAGCATCACCATTTCCGGCGGGACCCTGTATATCCATGCCTCCGGCGACGGTATCGACGCCAACGGTTCGCTCACCATCTCCGGAGGATACACGGTGGTTGTCGGACCCACCCAGGGCGATACCGCCACGCTCGACTACGATACAAGCGCCGTCATTACGGGCGGCACCTTTATTGGGACGGGTGCGTCCGGCATGGCGCAGACCTTCAGCGATTCGGAGCAGGGGGTCATTTCGGTCAGTGTGGGGAACCAGTCGGCAGGAACGGCAATCACGCTGACGGACCGGAGCGGCACCCCCCTCATCACGTATACACCGGAGCTGTCCTTCCAGGTCGTGATTCTCAGCAGCCCCGATCTCGTGCCCGGCGAGACGTATACGATTACCGTTGGCTCGGCTTCGGGCGAATTTGAAGCCGCTTGATGTCTGAACAAGGGAGGCGTGCTTTTTGGGCATGCCTCCCTTGTTTGCTCCCTGTAAAATCGGCGGCACGGCAGGACCTGCTGCGCGGATTTCAGCCTGCCGCCGACGGCTCCTCTTCGGGGAAGGCGCGGAAACCGGCGCCTGGTTTTCTGCCTTCCCGGCGGATGACGGCAGCGGTAAAGCCGGTGATACGCGGTTTGCGCCGTGCAAAGCATGCTGCGCTCAGGGGGGCGGCAAGGGCTTTGTCAAGTTCAGTAACGGCAGATACCGTGAACGGCAATCCGCAAAACACGCCGGACGGGTTTTTCCCCTCAAAGAACGCCTCCCTTTCGGCGGAGGGGTTCCCGGCTTGGAACCGCTTTGCGGCGCCGGTCACTGCATTTTATACGCTTTCACATAAGCGACCTCCACCTGGTCGGGAAGGCGGGAATCGTCCACCGCCGCCCAGGGGGCGCTCTGCGTGCTGATCTGCATATACAGCGGCCTGGTGTATCTCCCGATGGAGGTGCGCCAGGTTTCTTTATGGTCAACGTAAAAAACGAACTGCGATTCCGTCCATTCCAAACCATAGGTATGCATTCCCCGGTACAGCGCGGGGTCGGTGACCGCCTTCTGGATGTGGCAGGGGGTGCCGCTGGGGTCCGTCCACTGGATGGTGTGGGAGACGGAGCTGTTTTCCATGGCGCAGGAATTCAGCACTTCGATGGAGAGGTCCCGGAGTTCGTCCGCCCGGGCGCCGCTTTCTTCCTCCGGATAATGGATCAGCGAAAAGGACACCCACCATCCCGGCACGTTTTGAAGGCGGCAGCAGATTTCAAAGTAACCGCCCTGCTGGTCGAAATTCTCCCGGGTACGCACGGCGCCCATCCCATATCCGTCCCCTTCCTTGGCGATGGAGAGGAAAAGCCGGCCGTTCTTGAGCTGTGTGCGGGCGTACCGCCAGTGGGTCACGCCGTCAAAGCAGTGCTCCGGGCAGAGAAACCATTTGCTGCCGTCCAGCATATCCCCGTCAAAGCCATCGTAAAAGGTCTGCATCCACTCCTTCCGGCTGCTTTGTTTGTATTCGCTGGGCGAAACGCCGTACTGCTGCCGGAAAAACCGGCTGAAGGAATGGATGGAGGTGTACCCCAGCATGGAGGAAACCTCGGTGACCGACAGGTTGTGGTCCAGGAATTCCCTGGCCTTGCTGAGCTTCAGCTCGTTATAGTACTCCTTGAGAGTTTTATTCAGCCTTTGAGAGAAAAGGTGGGAAATATAGGAATACGCATAGCCGAAATGGTCGCTGATCTCCTTGAGTTGATGGATGTGGATGATGTTCTGCTCCATATACTGCACGATGCTGTAAAACAGCGCCTCGGAACTGGTGCGGCGTTCCGGCGGCGCATAGTTTACGCGGGCGGTCTCCACGTAGCTCCGGTACGTGGCGCAAAGCATTTCGGTCAGCAGCGCCTCCAGAACGGCCTCCCGCATAACGTTGCGGCCGGTGTATTCGTTAAAAATGTTGGTGAAGATCGTATAGAGGTTGAATTTGTCCGCGGCGAGCGGGTTTTCGGCCTGGTCCAGCATTTCCCGCAGGGGAAGAAAACGGGGATAGTGCGGGTCGCCCGGGTCAAAGTCAAAGCCGCAGTAGAAAAAGCGCAGCGGGTCCTCGTTGTCCGACTGGATGTTGTGGTAATCCCCTGTGCGGACGACAAACACATCCCCCTGGCGAACGTCATAATATTTTCCGCGGGTGAAGCAGATCCCCTTTCCGCTGGCAATATAGGTGATTTCATAGCACTCCTGTACATGCAGACCGTTTTCGAAGTCCTGGTCGGCAATCAGGTCCCCCACCTGATGGAGAAGAATCGGCCCGAAATGAAGGGGTGACCATTTATGCACGTTGTCAAAGTGAAACTTCACATTCTGCAGATAGGACATGACCGCCGCCTCGCTTTCTTCTCTTCTTTCTGCGGACATCTCTTGGCATCTCTTGGCACCTCTTGGCACCCCTTGGCACCCCTTGGCACCCCTTTTGCGGAAAGCCCTTTTCCGCCCGGCCAAGCAGGGGCCCGTTTTTAACCATATTTGATGTTAACATATCCAAATTTCAAAAGTAAAGCGAAAATTTTAACAATTTCGATTTAAAATACGGAAATTTGATAAATCGCAAGTTGTGTTAAACGAATGGTCATCTCATGGCAAAGACAAAAAGCCTTGACGCATTGTATACTAATTGCGGAATATAAAACCTGAATTTATAGAAAATTACAACCCTTTATTAAAAGAGCTTCAACAAATTCAGCGGAGGTATTTTTTGTGACACTGCCCATGACTGCCAATATCCGCGACTTCGGTGCCGTCGGGGACGGCGCTGCCGACGATACGGCCGCCATTCAGGCGGCGGTGGACGCCTGCCCGCCCGGCGGCATACTGTATGTCCCGGAAGGGGTGTTCCCCTGTGCGGATATCCGCGTGAAGCCCCATATCACCATCCAGGGGGCGGGCAACTGGGGATATCGGGACGAGTCCAATTGCCATTCCCGCCTGACCCCCGCCGTGGAAACGGCGGCCTGCCTGCTGGACGTTACCGATGCGGTGGGGGCCACCATTGTCGGGCTGGCTCTGGACGGGAAGGGCTGCGGCAAGGAAATGCATGGGATACAGATTGCCAAGACCGGCACCTACGGCCGGGAGGAGGACGCTATCCGGATTGAAAAATGCCGGGTTTCCGACTTTTCCGGCGACGCCCTGCACCTGCACCATGTGTGGTGCGCCACCGTGCAGGGCAACATGCTTGGCGGCTCCCGCAACGGCCTGTACATAGACGGCTGGGATCTTTTCATTTACGACAACTGGCTGACAGCCAACCGCGGCTGCGGCGTATACGGCCGCAGCCAGCGCAATACGGCGGTGGTATTCCAGGGAAACCGGGTGGAATGGAACGGGCGGCAGGGAATTGATTCGGAGGGCGGCGTCACCTGGGTCCTGACCGGCAACCATTTCGACCGCAATGGCAGGGAGGGCGCCCGCTTCCTGGACGCCAAGCATATCAATATTACCGGCAACGCCTTTGTGCGGGACGGCTGGCGGGCGACCGGCGAGGAACGCAGCGTCGGGCTTACGGTGGAAAACGGGAAAGGCATTTCCATCCAATCCAATGTGTTCCGCTCCCTGGGCGGGGACGGCGGGAAGGAACGGCATTCGCCCGATTACGACATCCAGCTGAGCCGGCTGGACACCGCGGTGGTGAGAGGGAACGTCATGTATCAGGCGGCGGTGGTTCAGAACATTCTGGACTGGGGAGGGCACACCAATCTGGTTCTGGCGGACAATGTAGGGTCGCTCGCACAGGGCGACTGCTGAAAAAGGCGTTCGTCCGCCGGCGGTAGGGGTTTGCGCGCGGGCGGCGCCGGAGAAAGGGGCGGTGAGAAATCGTGGAACATTCCGGGCGTTTTTGGCAAAAGGCGGTGTTGGTGATGTGCCTGGCGTTTCTTTTCCCTGCGTGCGGGGATAAAACCGGGACCGATGTTTCCGCACAGGCGGACAAACCGGCTGCCGTCCGGTCCGCCAGCGGTCTTTTTGCCGACGGGGTGCCGGCCATCCCCCTGTCCGGGGCGGCGGAGCAGACGGCGGAAGCGGCGGTGAACGGGGCGCTGGGCAGCACGGTCCCCGGACAGGCCCGGGTGGTCAGTGTTGCGGATTTCGGCGCGAAAGGGGACGACCGTTCCAGCGACACTGACGCTATCCGGAAAGCCATCCAGGCGCTGGGAGGCGCGGGAACGGTGCTTTTCCCGGCCGGCACCTATTACTGTGCCGAGATCGCCGTTCCCTCCAACGTATCCCTGGTGTCGATGACCACCTTCGGATTTGACGGGAACGGGGCGACCCAGCTGGTGCGCAACAGCCGGAGCGCCGGGTGCATCCTCGACCTTACGGGTTCCGAAAACGTCTTGATTCAGGGCATTTCCATCGACGGGCTGGGGAAAAGCGCCCAGCAGGAGATCTGCGGCATCCGGGTGAAGGACGCGCGCGGCGTGGAGATTTCCGGCGGGCGAATCGTGACGGATTACCGGGGGCCGGCCATCTATGTGGAACATTCCGCCGGCGTGAGCGTGCGCGGCTGTATGCTCGGTTCCGCCCGATACGGGGTGGAGGCGGCGGGAGGGGAGGATCTCCTGATTGCGGACTGCTGGCTCACCAGCTGCCATCCCGCCGGATATTACGGGTACGGCGGAACGCAGGGGGTGCGCATCACGGCCAACCGCATCGAATGGTGCGGCGCCGGCGTCCTGCTGGACGGGGTAAAGGCGCACGAGATCATCGGCAATTATTTTGACCGGTGCAGCATCGGCGGCATCCGCGCAACCGGCGGCGAAGGGCTGACCATGCTCGGCAACATCAACCAGAGAAACGGCGTCAGCCACGGCACGGACGAATCCTGCAGCCTGTTCCTGGACGGGGTGGACGGCGCGGTCTACCGCGGCAATGTTATGGAAGCCATCCGGGGCGACGGCAACGACACCAACGTTACGCCCGAAACGGCGATGATCCTGCGGGGGCTGAAAAACAGCCAAATCGTCTTCAACACGGCCTACCGCGGTTTTACCGGAGAACTGCTCAAGGATTACGGAGGACACAGCGGCACGACGATTGCGGATAATGTCGGCGTCCGATACTGACGGCCGCACGGTATCCATAAAGGGGGGTTCGGCAATGAAAAAAGCTCTGGCGGGCAGCGTGCTCTGGCTGGCTCTTGCATGCGCTTCCTTGGCGTTCGGCTTTTCCGGCTGCCGGCAGCCGGGCGCAGGGAGCGCCGCCTCCCCGGCGTCCGCGGGAACGATGGGAACGGCGGGAACGATGGGAACGGCGGAAAATGCGGGAACGGCACAGACGGGAGGGAGCGGCGTGACGGACGGTACACAGACGGAGGCCCCGGCGTCCGGAACTGCTGGCGGACTGCCCGGCGGGGAAACCGGTGCGGCGGATGCTCCCCCGTCCGGCACAGGGGCGGTACAGCCCTCCGGGGAAACGGAGGGGGCCGGCGCGGCGATGGCGAGCGTAAACGTCCGGGATTTCGGGGCTGAAGGCGATGGGAAAACGGACGATACGGCCGCGGTGCAGGCGGCAATCGACCGGGTTCACGATGCGGGGGGCGGTTATGTTTACCTGCCTGCCGGCACCTACCGGCTGAACGCCGTGTGCGTCAAGCAGGATGTCTGCCTGTACGGCGACCGGACCTGGAGCGCCGAAGACCCCGGCAGCATCGGAAACACGGTGCTGGTCCCCGCGGGGGCTTCGGTATCCTGCGTGGTGGATATGGGGAGCGGGGGATACAAAAACCCGGGGCTGAAAAACGTCTGCATTGACGGGCTGGGCCTGGGGACCTCCGTCGCCGGGATTGCCAGTCCGGGACTGGCTTCGGTCACCGGCAATTCCATGCGGGTGGAAAACGTGCGGATCCGCAACTGCTCGGGCGTTGGGCTGGACGCTACCAACAACGCGATCGCCAGCGTGAAGGGCTGCATGGTTACCGGCTGCGGCACCGGCTTGAAGCTGGTGGGCTGGGATCTGTTCATTTACAATAACGTGATCGCCGGGAACAAAGGGGACGGCATATCGGTGTCCGGCGGCAGCGCGATGAGCCTGTGCTATAACCGCATCGGCTGGAACGACGGCTGCGGCGTGCGGTTTGAGGGCTTCGCCCGGGTTTCCATGACGGGCAATACCTTTGATTCCAACGCCTCGCCGGGCGTGTATTTCAGCGGTTCGACCAATATGGCGCTGCACGGCAATCTGTTTATCCGCAACGGGTGGTCGCCCCTTTCCGGCCTGTCCAACGGCGGCTGCCAAATCTCGGTCAACGCTTCCTCCGGCATCAACATCACCGACAATACCGTGCGGGGGGCATCCGATGCGCTGACCGGCGGGCGGTCGCCCGAATACGGCGTGATCGCCGACGTGATGAACAACTGCGTCGTTCAGGGGAACACGTTTGAGAACGCGGGGACCCGGGGGGAACTGAAAACGGAGGAAACCTCCAACCTGGACTGCGTGATCGAGGTATGAATTTTTGGCTTGGGAAAGGATGATGGGAATGAAAAAGAACAGGATCGGCCCGGCGGCCCTGCTGGCGGTGCCCCTGCTTGCTGCAGCCCTCCTCGGCGGCTGCGGCTCCGGGGAGACGGTATCCCCGCCGCCTTCCTCCGGCGGAGGGGAGGGGATTGCCCTGGATTTTGGCGGGGAAGAGGTGATTCTTACCTTTCCCTGGGAGCTGGCGTCGCCCGAAAGCAGCCCGTCGGCGCAGCGGCATTATGAGTACATCCAGGAGCTTAACAAAAAATATGACGTGACCATCACGGAAAAAAGCGTCAACGGCTCGTATTACAACAACAACATGGTCACCACCGTCCTTTCCGGCAAGCCGATGGGCCATATCATGATCAGCTACGGCCAGTATGCCGCCGACTATTACCGGGCGGGGATTCTGTCCGACCTCAACCAGGCGATGGAACAGACCGGCATCGATTTCCGGGACGAATCCATCTATAACCAGAACATCACCCGGTTCTGCAACTTCGACGGGAAACAGGTCGGTTTCAGCAACAGCGTGGAAGTGCAGAAGGACCTTTGGTTCGTCAACCTGCGGATGATGCAGGAGGCCAGCATCGATATTTACGGCATTGTGGACAGCGGGGAATGGACCTGGGACAAGGCGGAGGAGCTCGGCAGGCGGCTGACCAGGGATACCAACGGGGACGGGACGCCGGACATTTACGGCATCGGCGCCAGCTCCGCCCAGGGACTGGCGGAATCGCTGGCTTCCGCCAACGGGGGAGACCTGATCCGGCTGGATGAGGAGGGCCGTCCGCTGCTCTCCTGGAATGATCCGGCAACGCTGGAGGCCATCAACCGTATGTACCGGTGGTGCACCACGGACGCCATCTGCCGGCCCTGCCTGTCCAACCAGGCGTGGACCCAGGCGGCCACCGATTTCATCAACGGATCGTATGCCATGATCCAGGGGCCGATCGATTACCTGAGCAATTTTCAGAGCGCGGCCATGGAGGACGATTTCGGCGTCATCCCGCCTCCCAAGGGCCCCAACGCGCAGGGAGACTGGTATACCGCCGGCGGCTCCATCTCCTATTTCCAGTTTATTCCCGTCACCTATGAGGACCGGGCGGCAGAGCTTATTCAGCTCTATCAGGAACTTTCCTGCGACCCTGAGGGCATGACCAAGGAAGAGGCGTGGCAGGACAGCTATCTCGACATGGTCCGGGACGACAAGTCGATGGAATACCTGCTTCGTCTCGGCTTTGAGGGGCGGCAGAGGCTCAGCCTGACCGCGGCGGCTGCGGAATTTTGGGGCGACCCATCCTTGGCGGTGGTCTTTGAGAATATCGCAAAGAACGCGACCACTCCCGGCGCGGCTATTCAGGAATACACCAGCCAGTTCCAGGCGCAGATGGACGACAAATGGAGCGGGATTACCCTGACGGGGCTGGGATAAGCGAAACCGGAACAAAAAACCGAAGGAAGGGATCGAGGAATGAAAGCAAAGAGCGGGTGGAAAAGAATCGGGCAAAGAATCGCCGCCGTCATAGCGTCGGCGGCCCTCATGGCGGGAGCGGCGGCCCTGCCGGCCGGCGCGGCGGCGCTGTCGGAGGACTTTGAGGGCTTTGCCTCCACCGACGACCTGAGCATGAACTGGTTCCCCTACGGGGATTTTCTCACCGACATCACCCTGAGCAAGACCGGCGGCGCCGGCAATTCCCAGGCCATGAAGCTGACCTTTACCTATGACGATTCCATGAAGGACAAATGGGGGACGGCCCGCGGCGCGTATGCCGAGGACATGAGCAGCAAAACCGCGACCGGTTTCCGCTTCTGGGCGAAATCCGACGTGGAGGGGCTGGGGCTGAAAATCCTCATGGTGTACAACAACATGAGCTGGAAATACGCCGCAGAGGTTGAGCTCAGCACCGCCGGCAAGTATTATGAGATGCCCTTCTCTTCCATGAAGCTGGATTACGGCACCGTCACAGTGGACAACGGGACCGACCCCCAATACATCAATGAATGGCAGCTGGAATCCGTGAAAGGGGACCTGGATATCCGGGAGGCGACGGTTTTCATCGACGATATTTCCTACATCGGGGACGGGCCGGCCGCCCCGCCGAGCGTGACCGACCCGCCAACCGCCGGGCCCACTGGGCCCACCGACCCCACCGACCCGCCGGAGCCTACTCCAACCGACACGGAGCCTTCGGCAGACGCTTCCGGGACGACCTCCACGCAGGCAGACGTTCCTGCCGACAGCGGGACCCAGCCCGGCGAAACGGACTCCTCTTCCAATCCAACGGATACGAGCGGCAGCGGCACGGCAGCGGCCGGAAGCACGGAACCGGAGGGCGGCGGTTTGAGCGGCGGCGCGATAGCGGGGATTGTGACGGCGGCGGTTGTCCTCCTTGCGGGCGGCGGCGCGGCACTGTATTTCCTGGTATTGCGCAGAAAACCGTCGGGTCCGGAGGGCGCCGAACCCCCGGAGGAAAAATAAGGGGCATAATCCCCTGAAGATGAAAGGATGCGTGATTTTCCATGGTCCGAAAACCCATCCGTGCTCTCGCCGCGTTGGCGCTTTCCCTGTCCACGGCCTGCCTGCTCCCCGCGGCGGCGGACGGCGGCGCCGATCTGATTGACGATTTCAGCGGCTACGCCGATTCCGCGGCGCTGCAGGCCGTCTGGCTCGGCCAGAACAACCCCTCCGTCGCTCTGGAGGATGGCGCGCTTTCCTTTGGCTACACGGCCTGGGGCGATGTTTACCGGAGTGTGGACTTCACCGCCATGCCGGCCGACGCGGAGGGCATCGCGCTGGATATTTACAGCGAGGGGGAGGCGTCCCTCACCCTTAAGCTGGGGTACAACGCCGGCGCGGAGTACCGCTATGAGCACGCCATCCAGCTGGCGGCGGGGGAAAACGAGATCCGGCTTCCCTTTGCCGACGGACAGTGGACCGGCACGGCCGGCTGGGGGACCGTCGGCGCGATGCTGCCGGTTACCCGGGTGCAGCAGCTGATGATTTCCACCGGCGGCGGAGAAAACACGGTGCTGATCGACAATATCCGTTTTCTGAAGGGCTCGGAGACGGGGGAGCTCCCCCCTGCCGACCAGCCGGAGGAACCCGAGCTTCCAACCGACCCCTATGTCCTGGAGGACTTTGAGGGGTATGCCAACAGCGCGTCGCTGGGGTATGGCGGCCTGTGGACGAACAACAGCGGCGGCGGGTGCCTGGCAACCCTCTCCCTGGAAACCGGCGGGGGCAACATCCATGCGGGGACCTCCCTGAAAATCGACGCCACGGATACCGGCTGGATGACCGTCACCCGCAGCGGCGTCACTGTTCCGCCGGACGCTGCCTCCATGACCTTCTGGGCGCGGGCGGAGGCGGAAACCACCCTGAACCTGGAGTTCCGGCTGAACAACAACGCCTACAAATACGCTCCCTCCAAAGGCGTCGCCATCGGTACCGAAGGCGCGTTTTACACGGTGTATTTCGCGGACTGCCGCTATGTTCAGGGCAGCGGGGACGCGGATATGGGCTGGAGCCTGGACGACCGCTGTCTGGTAAACGGAATCAACTTTCTCCGGGACGGCTATGATGCCGTGACGCTTTATTTGGATGACATCTCCTTCGGGACGCAGGCAATGCCGGAGGACCCGAACGATCCGATTGCCCTGCTGGAAAAGGCGATTGACGAACTGCCGGACTACAAGGAGCTGACGGTGCTGGATGTGCAGAGCATCCAGGCGGTTTACGCGGATTATGCCGCGCTGTCGGCCGCGGAGAAAAGGCAGGTTTCCAACCGCCAGGAACTGCTGGACGCGAAGGAACTGGCCGACCTGTGGGCCGATGTCCTTGGCGGCCGTCTGGACGACGCCGTGAGCCTGGGCAAAGGGATCGCCGCCCTGCCGGAGAGCGTGGGCGAAACGGAGCGGCCGGCGGTCGACAGCCTGTGGAAGGCGTATGAAGCCCTTACGGAAGAACAGCGGGCGCTGGTTCCCGGCGCGGAAAGGCTGGAGGCGGCCTATCAATCGCTGTACGGCGGCGGGAGTTCGCCGGATACCGGCGCCGCTCTGCCGGCCGGCACCGCCCTGCTGGGCCTGGCCGCCGCCGGCGCCGCATGGGTTTCCCGCAAGAAACGATAGCGGGGAACGGCGGTGCCGGAGGCCCTGAAAAAGCGGCTACGGTTATCGTCTGGGAAAGGGGGCGCTGCGGGGAACGGGGATTGCGGCGCCCCCTCTTCCTTGTCCTCCGCCCGGCGGCTGTGAATTCCGGCCGCCGGAACAGCTCCACGGGTTTTCCTCCCCTGTGCCGGGGATGGGCCGACGGGAAAGGCGTGTGGTGAAATGATGGCGCTGCTGTGCAAGGCAGTCAAGGCAGAACGGAAAAGCGAAAAACGGAGAAGCAGCCGAAACCTGACGAATAGCATAACCGCGGGTCTCCTTGCCGTTTGTTTTCTTGCCGGCGCGGTGCTCCCGGCCGGCGCGGCCGACGCCGGCCCGGCGGAGGCAGCCGCTTCCGACCGGGCGGCCGGGACGGGGCAGCCGGAAGCGGACGACGTACCGGATTACCCGGATTATCTTGCGGCCTATGCCTCCGCGCCCCTTCCCGGAGAATCCCTCCTCCTGACCGCCGGTCAGGTCAGCGCCCAGGCGGACAGCCGCCGGCTCAGCGGTTATCTGGGATATGACGGGGAGGCGGTGCTCACTGAGGAAGGCGGTTATGTGGAGTACGCCTTCACGGTGGAACAGGCGGGGCTTTATACTCTGGCGGTGGATTTCTGTGTGCCGGACGGCCGGCGCACGGCGGCGGAGCGAGACATCCTGATTAACGGGGAACTGCCCTTTTCCGAGGCGGCCGCTGTGGTTTTCAAACGCCGTTGGGCCAACGAAACCCCGATTGGGCAGGATACGGCCGGCAACGACATCCGCCCCGTACAGACGGAGGAGGAGGGATGGCAGCACCGGCTGCTGACCGATTCGATGGGATACTATCCGGAACCCCTGCTTTTTTATTTCCATGAGGGCGTCAATACCCTGCGTTTTTCCGCCGAAAGGGAACCGCTGGTCCTCGGCGACATCCTCCTTGCCCCGCCTGCGGGGCTGCCGGCGTACGCCGCGCTGGCGGAAGCCTACCGGGCGGCGGGGTATGCCGACGGGACGCAGGAGCCCATCGTGCTGCAGGGGGAGACGGCCGACCTCAAGTCAGATCAGACCCTTGCCCCGGCCGCCGACCGTTCTTCCCCGGCGACGGTGCCGAGCAGCCCCTCCAAAATCCGCCTGAACATCATCGGCGGAGAAAGCTGGTCGCAGACCGGGCAGTTTGTCACCTGGGAGTTTGATGTGGAGCAGGCGGGGCTGTACACCATCGCCGTGAAATGGCGGCAGAACATCCAACGGGGGCTGACCTCGGTGCGGCGGATTTATCTGGACGGCGAAGTGCCCTGTGCGGAACTGAATCAGGTGGAATTTCCCTATGCCGGCGGGTGGAACCTGGACGTGCTGGGGGACGGGGAAACGGAATACCGCTTTTACCTGGCCGAGGGGCGGCATACGATTACGCTGGAGGCCACCCTTGGCGCCATGGGGGACATAGCCCGCCGCGCGCAGGAGAGCGTGACCGAGCTCAACCGCATTTACCGGCGGATCCTCATGGTCACCGGCAGCACGCCGGACGGGAACCGGGACTATCATTTTGAAGACCTGATTCCCGACGACCTTCAGGCCCTGGCGGAGCAGGCGGCGGAGCTGGAGGCGCTGTGCGGCGAGGTGGAGAGGATCACCGGTTCCCGCGGGGCCAATGTGGCGTCGGTGGCGACTCTGGCCCGGCAGTGCGGCGAGCTCAGCAGGCGCCCGGAAAAGATCGCCAAGGGCTTTTCCATATTCAAAACCAACCTCGGCGCGCTGGGCACCTGGATTATGAATATTTCCTCCCAGCCGCTGGAAATCGACTTTTTACAGATACAGCCGGCGGGGACGCCGCTCCCCCGGGCGGACGCCACCTTTCCGGAGGCGGTGTGGCACGAGCTGCAGATGTTCGCCTGTTCGTTTGTGGAGGATTACAACACCGTGGCCGATACGGCGGCGGTGGACGAATACCGCAATGAGACGCCGCTGCGGATATGGATTACCAACGGACGGGACCAGGCGCAGATCATCAAAGGCATTTTGGACGACACCTTCACCCCCCGCACGGGCATCCGCACCAAAATCGAGCTGGTTCAGGAAGCGGCGATGCTTCCCGCGACCGTGGCGGGGCGCGGGCCGGACGTTGTGCTGAGCACGGCGGACAACACCCCGGTCAACTATGCCCTTCGCGGCGCGGTGGCCGACCTGACCCGCTTCGAAGGTTTTGAGGAAGCGGCCGCCCGCTTTTATCCGGACGCCCTTGTCCCGTATGAATATAACGGCGGCGTATACGCCCTGCCGGTGACCAGAACCTTCCCGGTCATGTTTTACCGCAGGGACGTGCTGGCCGATCTCGGCCTGGACGTTCCCCAGACATGGGAGGATGTCGTCAACATGGTGCCGGTGCTCGCTCAGAACAATATGGCCTTCACCCTTCCGGTCTCGACCACCAGCACGCCGGGGGCGGGCGTCGGCTCCTATTACATGTTCCTGTTTCAGCACGGAGGACAGGTTTACCGCGACGGCGGCATGGCCTGCGACCTGGATTCCGAGGCCGGTTCCGCCGCTTTTAAGGAATGGACGAATTATTACATCAACTACGAGTTCCCTCTGACCTATGACTTTGTCAACCGCTTCCGCCTGGGAGAAACCCCAATCGGGATCGCGGACCTCGGCACGTACAACAACCTGATGGTTTCCGCGCCGGAGATTAAGGGGCTGTGGGACTTCACCCTGGTCCCCGGTACCCGGCGGGAGGACGGGACCATCGACCGTTCGGTCGCCTCCTCCGGTACGGCCTGCATGCTTTTTGCCTCCTGCACCCAGCAGGAGCTGGGCTGGGAGGTGCTCGACTGGTGGACCTCCGCCGAAACGCAGACCCGTTTCGGCTCGGAAATGGAGAGCCTGCTGGGCGCGTCCGCCCGCTACGCCACGGCGAACCGGGAGGCGTTTTCCCAACTGGCGTGGAGCGTGAAGGAGTACGATACCATTGAACGGCAGAGGGCCTGGGCGCAGGGAGTGCCCGAGGTCCCCGGCGGGTATTTCACCTCCCGGCACCTCGACAACGCCTTCCGGCGGGTCACATATTACTGGGAGGACCCCAGGGATACCCTGACCGATTACGTATATGTCATCAATCAGGAAATCGCCGGCAAACGCGAGGAATTTGGTTTGCCGTATCAGGAGCAGACGAGAGGGGGAGAAGCATGATCAGAGCCGCCGCGCGTCCCGACTCCCCCCGTCCTGCCGGGCTGCTGCGCCGCAAGGGGAGGGAGATCGCCCGAAACTGGGACGCCTATCTGTTTACTGCGCCCTTTTACCTGATTTTTTTCGTTTTCACCGTCCTGCCGGTGCTGATTTCCATTGTGCTCAGCTTTACCTATTACAACATCCTGCAGCCGCCGCGCTTTATCGGAATGCAGAACTATTTCAACCTTTTCCTCAACGACGACACGTTTTTGACCGCGCTGAAAAACACCCTGCTGATCGCCCTGATTACCGGCCCGGTCGGGTATATCGCCTCCTTCCTGTTCGCCTGGTTCATCAATGAGCTCAACCCCAAGCTGCGCGCGGTCATGATCGTGGTTTTCTACGCCCCCTCCATCTCCGGGAACGTATACCTGGTCTGGTCCATCCTGTTTTCAGGGGACGCCTACGGGTATATCAACGCCTTCCTGATGAATCTCGGCATCCTCCATGAACCGGTCCAGTGGCTGACCGACCCGCAGACCATGCTGGCGGTGGTCATCCTTGTGATGCTGTGGATGAGCCTCGGTTCCGGTTTTCTGGCATTTGTGGCGGGGCTGCAGACCGTGGACCGCTCCATGTATGAGGCGGGCTGCGTGGAGGGAATCCGCAACCGGTGGCAGGAGCTTTGGTATATCACTCTGCCGTCGATGAAGCCGCAGCTTCTGTTCGGCGCGGTCATGTCGATCACCTCCGCCTTTTCCGCCGGGGATGTGACCACGGCGCTGTGCGGCTTTCCCTCTACCGACTACGCTGCGCACACCATGCTCAACCATCTCAACGACTACGGCAATATCCGGTTCGAGATGGGTTACGCCTGCGCTATCGCGACCCTGCTGTTTATAATGATGATCGGATGCAACCAGCTGATCCAGCGCCTGCTGCGCCGGGTGGGAACCTGATTCCCGCCGGCTGTTATGAAAGGAATGGTGAGCCTATGGCAGCCAAAGCCGTTTCCCGCCGTCTGCGGCATAAACGCCGGCCCGCGGGGCGTTCCCGGGCGGGCAATCTCCTCAATTTCCTTTTCCTGGCCGGAATCGGTGTGGTGATGGCGCTGCCGATGGTATACGCGGTCAGCAGCGCCTTCAAGCCGCTGGATGAGCTTTTTCTTTTTCCGCCGCGGTTCCTGGTGCGGCAGCCGACGCTGGACAACTTCAGCGACCTTTTCCGGCTGATGTCTTCTTCCTGGGTGCCCTTCACCCGGTATCTGTTCAACACCGTGATGCTTGCCGTCCTGGCTACGGCGGGGAATGTGGTCGTCTGTTCCATGGCAGCCTACATGCTGGAAAAGCGGCGTTTCCCCGGTTCCGGGCTGATGTACCGCTCGGTGGTGCTGGCCCTGATGTTCTCGGGGGCGGTCACGGCGATTCCCAATTACCTGATTATGGCGGGCCTTAACTGGGTGGACACCTACTTCTCCCTGATTGTCCCGGCTTTTGCCACCCCCATCGGCCTGTTCCTGATGAAGCAGTTTATGGGTGTGGTGCACGACAGCCTGATCGAATCCGCCAAGCTGGACGGGGCGAACGAATGGCGGATTTTCTGGCAGATCGTCATGCCCATCGTCCGGCCGGCGTGGCAGACGCTGATTATCTTCTCCTTTCAGTCCACCTGGAACATGACCGGCGGCACCTTTATCTTCAGCGAGGAGCTGAAAACCCTGCCCTCCGCCCTCAGCCAGGTGCTTCAGGGCGGGATCGCCCGCACGGGCGTGAGCTGTGCGGTTGCGCTGCTGATCCTGATTGTCCCGGTCGTGGTGTTTGTTGTGTCGGAAAGCCAGGTCCTGGAGACGATGGGCTCCTCCGGGATTAAGGAATAAGGGGGGGAAGCGGGATGGAAAAGAGATGGCGCCGGACGGCGGCGGCCCTGGCCCTGCTTGCCGCGCTGTGCGTGCCGGCCTCGGCAGGGGCGCCCTTTTACGATTATACCTACGACGACCGCGAAGAGCCGGTCAGCGCGCCCCGCTCCTATGAGCTTTTTGGGGTGGCGGATGCCTCGGTGATGGGGACGGCGCTCAAAAGCCCGGGCGACCTGTGCGTCAGCGGGGAGGAAATTTACATCGCGGATACGGGGAACAACCGCATTGTGGTGCTGGACAGCGCCTTCCGCTTCCTCCGGGAATGGAGCGGCGCCGATTCGCCGCACGGCCGGGTGGATTTTTCCGCCCCCGAAGGGGTGTTCGTTACGCAGGACGGGCGGGTCATCGTCGCGGATTCCGGCAACGGCCGGCTGGTGGTGACCGACCGGGAGGGGGCTTACCTGGATGCATACGGGGCGCCGCAGACCGATGTGCTGCCCGATGATTTTCTGTACCGCCCGGTTAAGGTGGCGGCCGACCGGGCGGGAAGGCTGTTCGTGGTTTCGGAAAACTTTAACATGGGGCTGCTGGAGTTCAACCGGGAGGGGAATTTCATTCGGACCCTGGGCGCCTCCAAGGTGCAGGTAACGCTGTTCGATCTGTTCTGGAGGCTGGTTTCCACCCAGGAGCAGAAGGACCGGATGGCTCAGTTTGTGCCGACGGAATACAACAACCTGACGGTGGATGCGGACGGCTTTGTATATGCGACCACCTCGGTTTACGACGAATACAACCTTGCGGCTTACGGCGACACGGCGGTGCGCAAGCTGAGCGCTTCCGGCAACGACATACTGAAGCACGACATGCCGGCCGGCGACCTGAAGTTCACCGTCAGCGGGCAGTTTTCCGGGCCGTCCCGGATTGTGGATGTATACGCGGGGGAAAACGGCATGTTCAGCCTGCTGGATGCCAACCGCGGCCGGGTCTTCGTCTATGACGAGGCCGGGATGCTGCTGTACATCTTCGGCACCTATGGGGATATGCAGGGGGCGCTGAAGAACCCCCGTGCCCTGGACAAGCTGGGCGACCTTTTTCTGGTGCTGGACGGCGCGAAAAATACAGTGACGGCCTATACGCCCACGGCCTACGCCCGGGCGATCGACCAGGCGATTGCCTATCACCACGCGGACGAGTACGAAAAGGAAGCGGCGCAGTGGGAGGAAGTGCTGGCCCGCAACGGAAACGCAAACATCGCCTATACCGGGCTGGGCAAGGCGGCCTTCCGCCGCGGGGAATACGGGCAGGCGATGGCGTATTTCCGCCAGTCGGGAGACCGGAGCCAATATTCCAAGGCGTTTCAATACCGGCGGCGGGAGCTTATCGCCGCCCATTTCCTGTGGGCGGTGCCGGCGTTCCTGGCCTTTCTGGCGGCGCTGCTGCTCGCCGTCCATTTCAAGTGCCGATACCGTCCGGCTCAGGTGAAACCCGCTTCCTTCCGGGGAAAACTCGCTTACAGCCGGTATACGGCCTTTCATCCGATGGATGGCTTCTGGGATCTGAAGCGGGAGAACCGCGGCAGCCTCCGGGCGGCGCTGCTGCTTGTCGGCCTGCTCTGTCTGGTCGTGGCGGCGCAGCGGCAGCTGACCGGCTTCCCGTTCAACACGGCGGATCCAAAGGAGCTGAATCTGCTGATCGAGGTGTCCAAGGTCCTGCTTCCCTATGGCCTGTGGTGCGCTGCCAACTGGTGCGTCACCTCGCTGCTGCAGGGGGAGGGCCGGCTGCGCGACATCGCGACCATGACCGGCTACGCCCTGCTGCCGATGATCGTGACAAATGCCGCAGGCATCGCCCTGTCCAACGTCATAACTTCGCAGGAGGGGGATTTTTACCTTTTCCTTATCGCGGCGGGCGTACTCTGGAGCCTGCTGCTGATCCTGCTTGGCCATCAGCAGATTCATGACTATACAGGCGGCCGGTCCCTGTTTGTCGTCTTTCTGACGGTGGTGGTCATGGCGGCGGCAGTCTTTCTGGTCATCCTGCTGGTCGTGCTGCTCCAACAGATGATTGGGTTTGCGGGTGACCTTGTCAACGAGATTTTCTATCGGCTGTAAAGGGAGGCGCAGACGGATGAAAAAACGACGCGGAGGGCTTTCTCCCGCTTTCCTGCGGGCGGGCGTTGTCCTGACGGCAGGCGCGCTGCTTCTCAGCGGCTGCGGAGTGGGAGGAAGGAGTGAGGAGGGCCTGAGCGAGGAGCGGCTGCTTTACGCCGGCGCCACCCCAAACGACCCGGCTTCCCGGGAGTTCCGGGAGGTACTGTCCAGAGATGGCCTGACGCTGCTGGTCAACGACGATACGGCGGAGGTGGCCGTGCGGGACGGGGCGGGCAATCTGTGGTACTCCAACCCGCAGGACCGGGACACTGACCCGGTGGCCTCCCAGGAAAACAGGGACAACATGGCCGCCCAGGCGCGGATTCTTTTCAGCGACAGCACGGGAAACACCCGTTCGATGAACACCTATACCGACGCGGTGGCCCGCGGGCAGTACCGTATTACCGAAATGGACGACGGGCTCGTGGTGCAGTATACCCTGGGCGCGGTGGAGGAAAAGAAGCTGGTCCCCGTTGTTGTGGAAAAGGAGCGGTTTGAGGAGAAGATCCTCAACCGGCTGGACGGGAACGGGAAAAAGGCGATCGAGCGGTATTATATGCTGGTAGACCTGGAGAATATGGAGGACGCAGATTACCGGCGGGAACTGGAGGTCAAATATCCGGCGGCCAAAAAGGGGCCGGTCTGGGTGCTTCGCAGCAATCCGCCCGCCCCGAATGTCGAGGAAAAAATCCATGCCGTAATCTCCCCCACCGGGTACACGCTGGAAGATCTGGAGGCGGATAACGCCGCCAACCAGGTGGCGGATGCCCCCACGCAGCAGGTGTTCAATCTCGCCATTCACTATTCCATTGAAGACGGGCGGCTGCTGGCCTCCCTTCCGGCGGAGGAACTGGAGATGCCGGAGGAGTACCTGATCGAGCGGGTGGCACTGCTGGAGCATTTCGGGGCGGCCCGCCGGGGAGCCGAGGGATATATCCTGCTGCCGGACGGTTCGGGCTCGCTGCTGTATTTTGATAACGGAAAGGAGGCCATGGCCTCCTATTCGGTGCCCATCTATGGGCAGGACCCGGCGCTGTATCTGGAGGAGACGCCCTACCGGACCGACGGGATCTGCCTGCCGGTATTCGGCTTGAAAAACGGCGGGGCCGCTTTTCTCGCCGTCGTGGAGGAGGGGGCGGCGCTGGCGAGCGTCAATGCCCAGCCGTCCGGGGCCGCCGCCAGCTACAACACCGTCTATCCCCTGTTCCGCATCCGGGAAAAGGCGGTGCAGTCGGTCGGCGGCTCGGACAGCGTGCAGAACATCTATCAGGCCGAGCGGTACGGCGGCGTCATGGCGGTGAGCTACCGTTTCCTCTCCGGGGCGGACGCCGATTATGTGGGAATGGCCAAAATCTGCCGCCGCGCGCTTTTTCGCGGGCAGGAGGCGCCGGTATCCGGGCAGCGGCCGGTATATCTGGAGCTGGTCGGCGCCATTCCGGCGACTGAAAATGTCGCCGGGCTTCCGGTGGAGAGGACGCGGGCGCTGACCACCTTCGCCCAGGCGGAGGACATCCTGCGTTCTCTGCCGGAAAGCGGGCTGACGCCCTCCGCCGTCCTGGTGCGGTACAGCGGAATGTTCAACGGGGGCATGCGGCAGAGCTATGCGTCGTCCCTGGACATCGTGGGGGCGCTGGGAGGCGACAAGGGCTTTTCCTCCCTGCTGGAGACCGCCGGCGGGCTGGGCGTTTCGGTGTATCCCGACATCGACCTGTGCTATGTGGCGGAAAACGGCCTTTTCGACGCCTACAATGTCCGGCGGGATACCGCCCGTTTTTTGACGCGCGTCACGGCGGCGGTGTACCCCTATAACCCGGCGACCTTTGCCCTGGACACCGAAGCGTCCCCTTCTTACCTGATCAGCCCCCGCTGCTATCCTTCGCTTTTCGCGGCGTGGGGAGCAGCGTTTGCCGGGCTGGAAAACCCGAACCTCTCCCTGCGGAGCCTGGGCCGCACCCTGGCCGCCGACTACCGGGAGGACCGGATGATCGACCGGCAGACGGCGCTGGATACCCTGGATCAGGCGATGGAGCCGCTGCGGGCATATTCCCTGATGATAGAGGGAGGGAACGCGTATCTGCTGGACGAGGCCGCCCATGTGGTGGAGATGCCGATGGATTCCTGCGGGTACGATGTCTGCGACGAAAGCGTTCCCTTTCTCCAGCTGGTGGTCAGCGGCTGCGTGAATTACGCCGGGCAGCCGTTCAACCTTTCCTCCGGCAGCCGCCGCGATCTCCTGCGGGCGGTGGAAACCGGCGCCGGCTTCGCCTTCACCGTTACGGCCGCCGGCAGCGACCAGGTGAAGGATACCGACTACAGCCGGTATTACGCCTGTGAATGGAGCTATGTGCGGGGAGTGCTGCGGGAAGTACTGGAGGAAACCGCCCCCGCCGACGGCACGGCCGGGCTGGAGATGACCAACCACGAAAAGCTGGCCGACGGCGTGTACCGCACCACCTTTGCCGACGGCCGGCAGGTGGTGGTGAATTATAACCGGCGGCCGTACGCCGATTCCACCGTTCGGGTGGAGGCGGAAAGCTATGCGGTGATCTAAAAGGAGGGAGCCGTCCGTGGTCAAATCGGGAAAGGCCGGGGGAAATCGGCGAAGCCGTTCCCTGGAAGTCAAACAACGCCGGATGGGGTATGTCTTTGTTGCGCCGTTGATCGTGGGGATGCTGGTTTTCGTGGCTTTTCCCGTGATCCAGTCCCTGTTTTTCAGCTTCAGCAAGCTCAGCGTCACGGCCTCCGGCTATCGGCTGAGCTTCCTTGGGGGAGAGAATTACCGCTACCTCTTTGCGGTGGATCCGGAATTCCGCCAGATTGTGCTGGCCTCTCTTCGGGATATGCTGATTAACGTGCCGGTGGTGGTCCTGTTCAGCTTTTTTGTAGCCAGCCTGCTCAACCAGAGGTTTCGGGGGCGGAGCATTGTCCGGGCGATTCTGTTCCTGCCGGTCATCATTGCCTCCGGCGTGGTAGAGAGCGTGGACCAGGGCGACCAGTTCAGTTCGCTGATTGCCGCCGGCACGCAGGCGGGCGGCGGTTCCGCCGTGGGGGAGCAGCTTTCGGAGAAGCTGATCGAATATCTTCAGCAGCTCAACATCAGCCCCCAGATCACGGACTTTGTCATCGATACCGTTTCCCGCGTATATGAGATCGCCGTCCTGTCGGCCGTGCCGGTCATCATTTTTCTCGCCGGGCTGCAGTCGGTGCCGTCCTCCTTGTTTGAGGCCAGCTACATGGAAGGAGCGACCAAATGGGAGGTCTTCTGGAAGATCAGCCTGCCGATGGTCAGCCCCCTGATTCTGGTGGCGGTGATTTACTGCATCATCGATTCCTTCACCAACGTATCCAATCCGGTCATCAGCCGGATTCACTCCTCCGCCTACGATTCGCTGAATTTCGGCCTGAGCTCGGCCATGGCCTGGAGCTATATGCTGCTTATCCTTCTGGTGTTGGGAATTGTGTATAAACTGGTATCACGCCATATCGTTTATCATGAATGAGAAAGGGGCGGCGCCGTATGGAAAAGACCGGCCGGGAAAAATGGGTATCGGCCGAAAGAAAACAGGCGGCTGCGCGCAGAGCGGGACTGGCGGCCTGGGCAGTGTTCCGGGGCGTTCTCCTTGCCGGCATCTGCTTTGTGGTGCTCTTTCCCCTGTTTTCCAAAATCTCCCGTTCCTTTATGGCGGTGGAAGACCTGTATAACCTGACGGTGCGGTATATCCCGGCCCACTTTACCGTCCAGAACTATCGGCTGATGTGGGTATGGATGGACATGCCCAAAACGCTGCTGGTCACGCTGGGGATTTCCCTGCTGGTGGCGGTCTGCCAGACGGCGTCGGCCACGTGGGTGGGCTATGGCTTCGCCCGGTTCAAATTCCGCGGGCGCAACGCTCTTTTTGCGGCGCTGATCGTCTGCATGGTCATCCCACCCGACCTCATGCTGATGCCGCTGTACCTGATCTTTCAGGGCGCCGGCCTGATCGACACGCCCTGGCCCTTCGTCCTGATGGGCCTGACCTGCACGGGGCTGAAAAACGGGCTGTATGTGTTTCTCCTCCGGCAGTATTTTCTGGGGATGCCCAAGGAGCTGGAGGAGGCGGCGTATGTTGACGGGGCCGGGCCGCTCAGGGCCTTTTTCACCATTATGCTCCCCGGCGCGGTGCCGATGATGGTGACGGTATTCCTCTTTTCCTGTGTGTGGCAGTGGCTGGACGACCTGTATTCCTCCGTGTTCTTCCAGGAGGTTCAAACCATGACCTCCGCCCTGACCGGTCTGGGGCATGTCAACGATCTGAGCGGGCTGGGGGTTTCGGATCCGGCGGCGATCACGCTGATCAAATACGCGGGCATCCTGCTGCTTATCCTGCCGATGATCGTGCTGTACCTGTTCTGCCAGCGCTATTTCGTGGAGAGCATTGAGCGCAGCGGCCTGGTGGGATAGCGCCGCCGGCCGCCATACACGCAGGACGAAAGGCGTTTAAAAAACCTTTGGAACCTTTAGTAACAGGATAAGCGGCTTGTGATGCTGTGGAGGAGCCGCGGTTCCTGCCTTCTGAACTTTTCCCGGACCGCGGCGAAGCGGCTTCCCCTGCTGTCGCGGAGGAGGGGGCGGCGCGCCTGTCGCCAGGCGGGCAAGTATGGAATGGAGGCGGCACGGCGCCGCCGTATTGCCGGCCCGGGCCAAACTGCCCCGGCTGCGCTTCGTCTGACTTCCCTTGTGCAGAGGACGGACAGGAAAGAGGAAGAAGGGGCGCGGGGCGAGGAAAGAGGGAAGAGGAAGGAGAAAGGAGAAAGGAAGGAGAAGAAAAGGAGAAAGAAGGGGGAGAGGGGAAAGAAAAGAGGGAAAACCAAAAGGGCCGGCTTCCTGCCAATGCGGGAGGAAGCCGGCCCTGTAACCTGCTGAAAGCCCGGCTGGCGGCCGGACTTTCAGCTTTCCTTTTTGTATGGACGCGCACCGGGGCGAAAAGCCGTCCCGGTGCGGCTGCAGGGTGCTGCCGCGAACGGCAAATGGACCGCTGCCCGGAAGGGGGAGGGCTTTTTTTGGCCTTTTCTGGATTCGGAGGCGGCGCTGCAGCCGGGGGTTCCTCGGCCGCAGGAGAGCGGCTTTGCGCGCCCCGGGCGCTTGCGGGCACGCCCTCCCCTTGGCGCAGCCCATCCGGCGGACCGGCTTTACATCCGGGCGAGCCGGCGGACCGCCTCTTCCGTGTCGGCACGGTCCCCGAAAGCGGTCAGGCGGAAGAAGCCCTCGCCGTTCCTCCCGAACCCCCCGCCGGGCGTACCCACCACGTTGGCCTCTTCCAGCAGCCGGTCGAAGTAGGCCCAGGAATCCAGCCCGTCCGGGCATTTCAGCCAGATGTAGGGAGAGTTTTCCCCGCCGGTGAACCACACCCCCTTCTCCCGCAGGGCGGAGGCGATGATGCGCGCGTTTTCGCGGTAATAATCGATGTTCTCCCGGATTTGCCGTTGTCCTTCCGGGGTAAAGACCGCGGCCGCGCCCCGCTGGACGATGTAGGGAACGCCGTTGAATTTGGTAGTCTGCCGGCGCAGCCACATCCCGTTCAGGGAGAGGCCGCCCCGTTCCAGCTCCTGCGGGACGACGGTATACCCGCAGCGGGTGCCGGTGAAGCCGGCCGTTTTGGAGAAGGAGCAGAATTCGATTGCACAACGCCGGGCGCCCTCGATTTCAAAAATCGAACGGGGAAGGGCGGGGTCGCGCACAAAGGCTTCGTACGCCGCGTCGAACAGGATGACCGCGTCGTTGGCCAGCGCGTAGTCCACCCACAGCCGGAGCTGCTCCCGGTTATAAACGGCCCCGGTCGGGTTGTTGGGGGAACACAGGTAAATCAGGTCGGCCTTTTCCCCTTCGTCCGGCAGGGGAAGGAAGCCGTTCTCCTCGCCCGCATCCATATAGCGGATGGCGCGGCCCGCCATGATGTTGGTGTCCACGTACACCGGATAGACCGGGTCGGGGATCAGAACTGCATTGTCCGGGTCGAACAGGTCGAGAATATTGCCGAGGTCGCTTTTCGCCCCGTCGCTGACAAAGATTTCCGAACGGTCCAGAACGATTCCGCGCTCCGCGTAATAGGCGCCGATGGCTTCCGCCAGGAAATCGTAGCCCTGCTCCGGGCCGTAGCCGCGGAAGGTTTCTTTTTCCCCCATCTCGGCTACCGCCTTCCGCATGGCTTCCACCACCGCGGGGCAGAGGGGGAGGGTCACGTCCCCAATCCCCAGGCGGATGACGGCTTTTTCCGGATGGGCGGCGGTATAGGCCGCCACCCGGCGGGCGATGGTGGAAAACAGGTAGCTGTCCTTGAGGTCCTTGTAGCGGGCGTTGATTTTCACGGTGAATTCTCCTTTCGCTGCACGGCGGTTAAATTTCCACGTCTCCTTCGAATACCTTGGCAGCCTTGCCGGTCATGTACACCGTGTCCCCGGTGTAGCGGATGCTCAGGTCGCCGCCCTTCAGTTTTACGGTGATGTCCTCGTCCGGCAGGCAGCAGCCGTTCAGAACGGCGGCGACGGCCGAGGCGCAGGCCCCGGTGCCGCAGGCCCAGGTTTCTCCGCTTCCCCGCTCCCACACCCGCATTTTGAGGGAGGTGCGGCCCAGCACGGTGACGAACTCGGTGTTCACCCGTTCCGGGAAAAGGGGATCGCTTTCGAACTGCGGGCCGAGCTCTTCCAGGTTGAGGGTGTCCAGCGGGATTTGGGGGTCGCAGAACACCACGCAGTGGGGATTGCCCATCGACACGCAGGTGACGGCATATTCCTTCCCGCCGATGGTAACGGGCCGGTTTACCACCCGGTTGCCGTCCAGACGGACCGGGATTTTTGCGGGGTCGAGCTCCGCCGGCCCCATATCCACCGTCACCGAATCCACCTTGCCGTTCTGCAGGTAAAGGGTGAGGGTTTTGATTCCGCTGAGGGTTTCGATGGTCATGGTGGTTTTGGGGACCATCCCATGGTCGTACAGATATTTCCCCACGCAGCGGATGGCGTTGCCGCACATCTTTCCTTCGCTGCCGTCAAGATTGAACATCCGCATCCGGGCATCCGCTCTTTCGGACGGGCAGATCAGCACCACCCCGTCCCCGCCGATGCCGAAATGCCGGTCGGAAAGGTAGACCGCCAGGGATTCGGGGCTGATCATTTCCTGCTCGAAACAGTTGAAGTAAATATAATCGTTGCCGCAGCCCTGCATCTTGGTGAAGTGGAGGACGCGGCGCTCGGTGCGCATGTGGTTGATATCCACCAGCTCGGTGCTGTTCTGGGTATAGCGGCTGCGCAGGGAATTGGCCAGCGCGTTCGCCGTGTCGATCGAGGTCAGGCAGGGGATGGCGAGCTCCACCGCTTTCCGGCGGATTTTCACGCTGTCCCGGCTGGGCAGGCGGCCCTTGGAGGAGGTGGAGAGGATATACTGCACCTTTCCGCTCTCCAGCAGGTCGAGGATGCCCTCGTCCCCGCCCTCCGTCTCGTGCAGCTTGCGCACCGGAATGGAGGGGATGCCCGCCTCCCGCAGGGAAGCGGCGGTACCGCGGGTGGCGTACAGGGTGAAGCCGAGTTCGGCGTACCGGCGGGCGGTGTCGGTGATTTCCACCTTGTCGGTGTCCCGCACCGTAATCAGGACGCCGCCGTTCTTCTCCATCCTGTACCCGGCGGCCACCAGCCCCTTGTACAGCGCCTCGTCCAGCGTCTTGCCGATGCCGAGCACTTCGCCGGTGGACTTCATTTCCGGACCGAGGTGGGTGTCCACGTCGATCAGCTTTTCAAAGGAAAAGACCGGGACCTTCACCGCCACATAGGGCGGGGTGCGGTACAGCCCGGTGCCGTACCCCATGCCGGCAATCTTTTCGCCCAGCATCGCCCGGGTGGCGAGGTCCACCATCGGCACCCCGGTCACCTTGCTGATGTAGGGGATGGTGCGGGAGGAGCGGGGATTGACCTCAATGACGTAAATCTCGTTTTCGTGGACGACATACTGGATGTTCACCAGCCCCTGCGTATGCAGGGAGACGGCCAGCTTTTTGGTGTAGTCGATCAGCCGCTCGGTCAGCGCGCCGCTGATGTTCCAGGCCGGGTACACCGCGATGGAATCGCCGGAGTGGATGCCCGCCCGCTCAATATGCTCCATGATGCCGGGGATCAGGATGTCCTCCCCGTCGCAGATCGCGTCCACCTCGATCTCGATGCCCATGAGGTATTTGTCGATGAGCACCGGGTTTTTGATGGAATGGGAAAGGATGATCGCCATGTATTCGCGGATGTCCTCGTCGCAGAAGGCGATGATCATATTCTGCCCGCCCAGCACATAAGACGGGCGGAGGAGGACGGGATATCCCAGCTCGTTCGCGGCGGTCAGCGCGTCCTGCATGCACATGACGGTGGTCCCCTTCGGCCGCTTGATGCCGTGGCTTTCCAGCAGGGCGTCGAACCGCTCCCGATCCTCCGCCGCGTCGATGCTGTCCGCCGGGGTGCCGAGGATGCGCACCCCCTGCGCCTCCAGAAAGTTGGCCAGCTTGATGGCGGTCTGCCCGCCGAAGGCGACCACCACGCCCCACGGTTTTTCGGTGCGGATAACCTGCATCACGTCCTCCGGCGTGAGCGGCTCGAAATACAGGCGGTCGGCGGTGTCGAAGTCGGTGGAGACGGTTTCGGGGTTGTTGTTGACGATCGCCACCTCATAACCCGCCTGCTTGAGCGCCCAGACACAGTGGACCGAGGCGTAGTCAAACTCGATCCCCTGGCCGATCCGGATGGGGCCGGAGCCGAAGACGATCACCGTCCTTTTCCCGCTCCGGTGCTCTTCGAGGAATTGGGCGGCTTCGTTTTCCTCGTCATAGGTGGAATAGAAGTAAGGGGTTTCGGCGGCGAATTCGGCGGCGCAGGTATCCACCATTTTGAATACCGCCGGGCGCGGGTTTTTGATCTTTTCCCCGCTCAGCCGCTCGATCACCTTGTCGGGATAGCCGTATTTTTTCGCCTGTGCGTACAGTTCCTCGTCCAGGCCGCGGGCCATCCGCCGTTCCAGCTCCGCCAGATGGCGCAACTTGTTCAGAAACCAGGCGTCGATTTTTGTGATATCGTGGATTTCCCCGCAGGGTATCCCCCGCTTGATCGCCTCGAACACCACGAACAGCCGCTCGTCGTTGCAGTCGTGCAGCTTTTTTCGCACCTCGGCGGTGCTCAGGGCGGTGAGAGCGGGAAGGTTGAGGGAATCCAGAGAGATTTCCGCCCCCCGCACCGCTTTCATGATCGCCTGCTCGAAGCTGTCGCCGATGGCCATGACCTCGCCGGTCGCCTTCATCTGGGTGCCGAGGGTGCGCCTGGCGTATACGAATTTGTCGAAGGGCCACTTGGGCAGCTTGACCACCACATAATCGAGCGCCGGCTCGAAACAGGCGCAGGTTTTGCCGGTAACCGCGTTTTTGATCTCGTCCAGCGTATAGCCCACGGCGATTTTGGCTGCCACCTTGGCGATCGGGTAGCCGGTCGCCTTGGACGCCAGGGCGGAGGAGCGGGAGACGCGGGGGTTGACCTCGATCACGGCGTATTCGAAGCTGTCGGGGTTCAGGGCGAACTGGCAGTTGCACCCACCCTCGATCTTCAGCGCGGAGATGATGTTCAGCGCGGCGGAGCGGAGCATCTGGTACTCCTTGTCCGCCAGGGTGACCGCCGGGGCGATGACGATGCTGTCCCCCGTGTGGACGCCCACCGGGTCGAAGTTTTCCATGGAGCACACGGTGATGACGTTGCCCGCGCCGTCCCGCATGACCTCGAACTCGATCTCCTTCCAGCCGGAAATGCATTTTTCCACCAGCACCTGGGTGATCGGGGAGAGCCGCAGGCCGTTGGCCGCAATCTCCCGCAGCGCCTCCTCGTCCTCCACGATACCGCCGCCGCTGCCGCCCAGGGTGAAGGCGGGGCGGACGATCAGCGGATAGCCGATCCCTTCCTGATTGGCGAAAGCCACCGCGTCCTCCACCGTGTTGACCACCAGGGAGGGGATGACCGGCTCGCCGATTGCCAGCATGGTGTCCTTGAACATCTGCCGGTCCTCGGCTTTGTCGATGGTTTCGGGGTTTGCGCCAAGCAGCTGCACCCCCTGTTCGGCCAGGAAGCCCTCCCTGGCCAGCTGCATGGAAAGGGTCAGCCCGGTCTGGCCGCCGAGGGTGGAAAGGATGCTGTCCGGCTTTTCCTCCCGGATGATCCGCCGGACGGTGTCCAGCGTCAGCGGCTCGATGTAGATTTTATCCGCCATGGCGTTGTCCGTCATGATGGTGGCGGGATTGGAGTTGACCAGGACGACTTCCAGCCCCTCTTCCTTCAGGGCGCGGCACGCCTGGGTGCCCGCATAGTCGAATTCGGCGGCCTGGCCGATCACGATCGGCCCCGAGCCGATCACGAGGATTTTATGAATCGAGGGGTTGAGCGGCATTGGATACCATCCCTTTCTTTAACATTGGCTGGGGCGGGGAACACCCGGCTCAGCGCGCCTTGTGCCGGTCCACGGCTTCCACAAAACGGTCGAAAAGGAAGCCGGTGTCCAGCGGGCCGCCGCAGGCCTCCGGATGGAACTGGACCGAAAAGGCCGGCATGTCGCTGTAGGCGATCCCCTCCGAGGTGCCGTCGTTGGCGTTGACAAAGCTCAGCCGCGCGTTGGCCGGCAGGGAGTCGGCTACCACCGCGTACCCGTGGTTCTGGCTGGTAATGTATACCCGGCCGGTTTCGGTGTCCCGCACCGGCTGGTTGGCGCCGCGGTGCCCGTACTTGAGCTTGACGGTTTTGGCTCCCTGCGCCAGGGCGAGCAGCTGATGCCCCAGGCAGATGCCGAACAGCGGGATTTTGTATCCGCACAGCCGGCGCAGCTCTTCAATGATCGCGGTGTTCTCGGCCGGGTCGCCCGGGCCGTTGGAGAGCATGACCCCGTCCGGGGCCATGCCGGCGATCTCTTCCGCCGTGGTCCCGGCGGGCACGGTGGTCACCGCGCAGCCGCGCTTTTCCAGCTCCCGCCGGATGTTGGCCTTGGCGCCGAAGTCCCAGAGCACCACCCGCCGCAGCCCTTCCCCGGCGGGGGGGACGGGACGGGGACAGGTGACGGCGCGCACGGCGTTTTCCACTTTATATTCCCCGAGAGCGGAGGCACAGGCCACGGCCTCCTCCTTCGAGGAGGCGATGCGCGCGTTCATCACCCCGTATTCCCGGATGATGCGGGTCAGCGCGCGGGTGTCGATTCCATACAGGCCGACGACACCGGCGGATTCTAAAAAAGCGCCAAGAGCACCCTCGCTCCGGAAATTGGAGGGCTCCTGGCACCATTCTCTCACAATATACGCTTTCAGCGCGGGGGCCGCGCTTTCAAAATCCGAGGGGATCACGCCGTAATTGCCGATGAGAGGGAAGGTCTGGACGACGATCTGCCCGTAATAGCTCGGATCGGTCAGGGTTTCGAGATAGCCGGTCATCGCGGTGGTAAATACGATCTCGCCGGTCACGTCGCCCGCCGCGCCGAACCGTTTGCCTTGGAACACTTTTCCGTTTTCCAGAACGAGATAAGCCGCCTGTTCGGTTTTTTTCATCCTCGCGATCATTCCTTTCATAAGGAGGAACGGGGTTGCATACCGTTTCCCGTCGCCGGGGGCTTCCAACGTTTTTCTAATCGAAAATTATACAGCAATTCTGCAAGATTGTAAACAACAAATTGCAGGAAAAGCGAAATATATTGAAAAAACAGGAAATTGCACAGGAATTATAATTTTTGGAGAGGAGAAAAATGCTTTTTCGTTTCAAGGAACCGGAGCGCGCCGTTCTGGCTCCGGCCGGCCGGGCCGGCGCCGTCTGAAAAAATCTTTTTCTTCGCCGCGGTTTTTCGCCGCCTTTGGGGGATACTGAATCAATGGAGAATTCCGCGGCAGTAAGCGCGCGCCGGAAAATTCAGCGAAAGGCGGAGAAAACGATGAAATCGATCTGGCAGATGGAAGCGTTGCCCCCTCTCCCGAAGCCTCAGCCGCTTCGGGGAACCGTACGGGCCGACGTGGCGGTGGTGGGCGCGGGGATGGCCGGCATCCTGACCGCCTACGAACTGCACCGGCGGGGCGCCCGCGTGGTTGTGTTCGACCGGGGGAAGGCGGGGGGCGGCGTCACCGCCGGCACCACGGCGAAGATCACTTCTCAGCACCGGCTGATCTACGACCGGCTGATTACCGGGTTCGGCGAGGAACGGGCGGCGCAGTACGCGCAGGCCAATCAGCGGGCCATCCGGCAGTATGCGGCGCTGGTGGAGGACAAGGGCATCGACTGCGCGTTTGAACGCCGTCCCGCCTTTGTCTATGCCAAAGACGACGCCTCCGCCCTGGAGCGGGAGGCCGCCGCCGCCGTCCGCCTGGGCATCCCCGCCACCCTGACCGACCGGACCGAGCTGCCCTTTTCGGTCGCCGGGGCGCTCTGCTTCCCGGACCAGGCGCAGTTCGATCCCCTGCGCTTCCTGCACGCCCTGGCCGGGGAGCTCACCGTCTACGAGGACACGCCGGTATGGAACATCGAAGGGAACGCCGTGACCTTCCGCGGCGGCCGGCTGCGGGCAAAAGCGGTGGTGGTCGCCACCCATTACCCCATTCTCAACACGCCGGGCTATTATTTTCTGCGGATGCATCAGCAGCGGTCCTACGTCGTGGCGCTGTCCGGGGCCCCTCCTGTAGAGGGGATGTATCTGGACGCGGAGGAAAGCGGCTTCAGCTTCCGGCAGGCGGGCGGCCTGCTCCTTCTCGGCGGCGCGGGCCACCGGACGGGAAAAAATACCGAGGGCGGCCATTACGGGCGGCTGATCCGGCAGGCGGGCTTCCTGTATCCGCAGGCTTCCGTGCGCACCATGTGGTCGGCGCAGGACTGCATCACCGCGGACGGCGTGCCCTTTATCGGGGAATACGCCGCCTCCATGCCCCGCGTGTTCGTGGCCTGCGGCTTCAACAAATGGGGAATGACCGGCGCGATGGTGGCGGCCTCCCTGCTGGCCGACCGGCTGACCGGCGTGGAAAACCGCTGCGCCCCGGTATTTTCCCCTCACCGCTTCCCGGTGCGCGCCTCCGCCGCCAAGGTGGCCGCCGACGGAGCGCAGGCGGCGGCGGGACTCGGCAGGCAGGCGTTTCATTATCCTGGCCGGACGCTGGACGACCTTCTGCCGGGACAGGGCGGCATCGTCCGCCACAACGGGGAAAAGGTGGGCGCTTATAAGGATGACCAGGGACGGGTCTATCTGGTTTCCACCCGCTGCCCCCATCTGGGGTGCGAGCTGGCCTGGAACCCGGAGGAAAAAACCTGGGACTGCCCGTGCCACGGGTCCCGCTTCGATTACCGGGGGCGGCTTCTGGACACGCCGGCCCGGCGCGGCGCGGTCAACCGGCGGAAGGCGGCCGCCAACGGCGTGATGATCAACAAATAGGCCCGCTTTGCGTCCGGGGGCGGAAAACCGCCGCCGGGCGGCCGATTCTTTCCGGCTGGCCCTTCCCAATCCCGGCAGAGTATGGTATACTAACCCCCTGGCGGCAAAAGCCGCGGGAATACCGAAGCTCTTTTCAGGAGGAAGCTATGATTACCGTATCGGACGTCAGCCTGCAGTTCGGCGGACAGAATCTGTTCACCCACGTAAACCTCAAGTTCACCCCGGGCAACTGCTATGGGGTCATCGGCGCGAACGGGGCGGGGAAATCCACCTTTCTGCGCATCCTGTCCGGCGAGCTGGAGCCTTCGTCGGGCGAGGTGGCGATTGACGCCAAGACCCGGATGTCGGTGCTCAGGCAGAACCATTCCGCCTACGACGAGTATACCGTGCTGGACGCCGTCATCAGCGGGAATCCCCGGCTGTACGAGGTGATGAAGCAGAAGGACGCCCTGTATGCGAAGGAAGATTTCTCCGAGGAGGACGGCAACCTTGCCGCCGAACTGGAGAGCGAATTTGCCGAGCTCAACGGCTGGGACGCGGAAACGGAGGCCGGCCGCATTCTCCAGGGGCTGGGGCTCAGCCTCGACCTGCTGTACCTGCCGATGAACACCCTCACCGAAAAGCAGAAGGTCAAGGTGCTGCTGGCGCAGGCGCTGTTTGGCCAGCCGGA
>CAJFTG010000026.1 GCA_904419875.1 Candidatus Avimonas caecicola
GTAACATAGGATGGTAATGAAGCGGAGCCCTTCATTACCATATTTTACGGGAGGATTACTTATGCCTGACAACAAGTACATGCAGACCAACGGCTGCAAAGAGGCCGTCTGCATCGACGCAGGGCGCGTATACGATTCCTGCAGCGATAAGGACTGCCTCGAGGACTTGCGCGTATACTTTACCGAGCGGGACCAGATGGTGGTTGACCACGCGGTAAGCGTACGGGCGAAAAAGGTGTGCGTCATCACCACCTTCATCGATGTGGAAGCGCTGCCCTTCAACCGCGGGTATTATTCCTGCGACCTGACCTTCTTCTTTGAGGTGGAAGTGGAAGTGTATACCGGCCGGGCCTGCCCGCCCACCACGGTCTGCGGCGTCAGCGTGTTCCGCAAACGGGTGATCCTGTTCGGCAGCGAGGGCAGCGTCAAGGTGTTCACCAGCGAATACCGCGAGGACGACAACGACCGCCAGAAGGGGATGACCCGCAACCTGCCGCGGTGCAACGTCCAGATCGCAGAGCCGATCATCCTGGCGGCGAAGGTTGTCGAGCCCTGCGACCGCTGCACCTGCAAGTGCGAGTGTGAGTGCGGCTGCTGCTGCATTCCCGAATGCATCTGCAACCAGTACGGCGGCAATTTCTGTGAGCCGGACGACGGCAAGGTCGTGTATGTATCCATCGGCATCTTTACGATTGTCCAGCTGATCCGCAACGTGCAGATGCTGGTGCCGGTCTACGACTTCTGCATGCCCACCAAGGACTGCTCCTGCCCGCCGACCGACAGCCCCTGCGACCTGTTCAAGAAAATGTGCTTCCCGGTTGACGAATTCTTCCCGCCTCAGGCGGACCCGAACAGCCTGGGCTGCGGGTGCGGCTGCGACCGGAAATAACCGGACAGGCGGACGTTGGAATACCGAAGGAACGGCGGCACGGCTGCCGCAGCAAAACCCCCGGAAACGGAGCAATCCGTTCCCGGGGGTTTCCCTGCGGTCGGGCTTTTTTTCACGCTTTCCTGTTGGACGGGCTTCGCCGGCGCCTGTTCCCGCCTTCAGCCCTTTTGGCAATTTGGGCAAAAGGTGCTGCCCCTGCCGCCGACCACCATACGGCGGAGAGATTCCCCGCACACAGGGCAGGGCTCTCCCTCTTTTCCGTAAACCTGCAGGAACGGCGTGTTGCGGTAGTCCCGCCCTTTGGCTTCCAGGTATTCTTCCGGCGTGGTCTCGTTCTTTTCGATGAAGTAGGACAGCCGTTCCGGGATCACGGCGGCAAGGCGCGCCCACTCGTCTCCCGTTAAGCTGTTGGCGGGCCGCGCCGGATGGAGCCGTGCCGCGAACAGGATCTCATCGGAATAGATGTTGCCGATGCCGGCAACGACGCTCTGGTCCAGCAAGCATTCTTTGACGGCTTTCCTCCGTTTTTCCAAATGCGTTCTCAAATATTCTGCATTGCATTCAGAAGACAGCGGTTCAATCCCCAGCTTTTCGACCCCGCTGTATGGTTCGGCTTCACCGCTTGCAATTAGCCAAAAGCGTCCAAAGCGGCGGGTGTCGGAGAAACGCAGCTCTTTGCCGCTGCTTAACCGAAAAACAAGATGGGTATGCTTTTCTTCCGGCATATCCGCCGGCGCCAGCAGAAGGCAGCCGGTCATCCGCAGATGCAGGACCATATGATCGCCGCTTTCCAGCCAAAGCAGCAGGAATTTTCCCCGGCGTTCCATACGGCCAAAGGTCTGCCCGGTCAGTCTGCGGCAGAACACATCCGCGGCGGGGTGTTCAATGATCTCCGGCCGGCCGGCCAGGATATTTTGAATGGTAAGACCCTGTATCTGGGGTCCCAGCACCCGTTTGACGGCTTCCACTTCCGGCAGCTCGGGCATAGCTATCACCGCTCTTTTCAGTATTTTTATCCGTTTGGAATATCAGGCGTTCTTCCCGATCTTTCGATACGCTAATTCCAGGAAAGCAAAATTCAGTGCCGCAAATATCAAGAGGTACACCGGCATGATGGCGATTCCTGCGTTTTGCTGGATAAAGCCAAATACTGTGGGCATAAAGGTGCTGCCGATATACGCAGATGCCATTTGCAGGCCGATGACCGACGCGCTGTATTTCTTCCCGAAATTGGCCGGCGCCATATGCTGAATGGAGGGATAAATCGGCCCCATGCCGGTTCCAATCATCAAAAACCCTGCCGCGGCAGTGTGATATTGGGAACCGGGAATCAACACCAGAAGGATGCCGAGGGCCTCCACGACCAGGCCGGCTCGAATCAGTTTTCGATCGCCAATCCGGTTGGAGATAAAGCCCGCGATCAATCTGCCCAGCATCAGCCCGCCAAAGATCAGGGAACCAAAGGAGGCAATCCGCTCCTGGCTGAGCCCTTCCTTGGTCCCGGCAAAATAGCTCGATGTCCACAGGAAACAGGTCGCTTCGCCGGCGCAGTAGGCGAAAAATGCGATCAGCGTCAGCACAACGCCGGGAACCTTCAGTGCGGCCCGGATTCCCGCAGATTCCCCGGTATCCCCCTCCGCCTGGCCGCCTGTCTTCCAAAGGGGCAGAGAGAGGATGCATACGGCCAAAATTCCCATCTGCACAAAGGCGGTCCATCGGTAGCCGTCATTCCAGTGCGCATACTTGAGCGCAAGCGCCATAATGTTGGGGCTGATCACCGCGCCGAATCCGTAGAAACAGTGCAGGAAGTTCATTACCCTTGAAGAATAGTGGTTCGCCACATAGTGATTCAGGGCGGCATCCACCGAACCGGCTCCCAGACCGTATGGCAGGGCAAACAGGAACAGCATCCAGTATTGACCGGAACAGGAAAACCCCAGTAATCCCACCACGGTAAGGGCGATCGAAGCCGCCACAATCCATTTTGTTTCAAACCTCTGTATGAGTTTGGGACTAATCAAAGACGACAGGATTGTCATAAAGGCGATGGTCATGGACACATATCCCGCGTAAGAGGACGGAACGCCCATTGCCGTCTGCATAACAGGCCAGGCGGAACCGAGCAGGGAATCCGGGAGCCCCAGACTGACAAAAGCCAGGTAGATGACGGCTAATAACAGCGACCCCATAGTTGTTATTCCTTTCTTTTCGCGCGTTTCTTAATTTTTTCATGATAGAAATAATTCACGATGAGAGGCGGCGAATCGAAGGGACGTTTCATGCTGTCGTCGTTGGTCACATAGTCCAGGCCCAGCTCCGAGGCAAAGGCTTGGATACCGGTGTCCAGCATTTCCCAATAGCGGCGGTTCCCCCGATTGTAAATCTCCTGATAGAGCGGGAACAGCTTGGGATATTTTTCCCGGACGTACTCCATAATTCCGGATTTATAGCTGCCCCGCAGATTGAGGTTTTCCAGCCAGATCAGGTTGCAGATGTTCCCTGCACGCCGGATGATGGCTTCCACGTCGGTGATGCCGGGAAAGATGGGAGAGATAAAGCAGGTGGTGCGGACCCCCGCCCGGTGAAAAGCCTCCATCGCGGCAAGCCGCCGCTCGATGCTGACGGCGTTGTCCATCTCGTTTTTAAAATTCTCGTCCAGCGTGTTGACCGACCAGGAAACCCGGGCGTCCGGGAACGTCTTGATCAAATCCAGATCGCGCAAAATCAGATCGCTTTTGGTGGCGATGCTGAGCTTTGCGCCGCTTCCCTGCAGCTGCTCCAGCAAAGCGCGCGTGCGCCCGCAGGTTTCCTCCTGCGGGAGATACGGGTCTGTGACGGAGCCGATAAACAGCTCTTTTCCGGCGTATTTTTCCGGATTGCGTATTTCCGGCCAAACTTTTATGTCCAAAAAGGCTCCCCACGGCTCGGTATGGCCGGTAAACCGCTTCATAAAGGACGCGTAGCAATACCGGCAGCCATGGGTGCAGCCCACATAAGGGTTGACCGAGTACTCGCATACCGGCAGGTTGGATTTGGAAAGGACGCTTTTGACTTCGATTTCCTGAATGACCGGGGTTTCCATGCTCACCACCCTCCCATGTGAATGCGGCCGTCCGGGCTGCTGTCGTACTGCTCCAACACCGGCGCATCCTCCTTCGGGTATCCCACCCCGATGAAGCAGGGGGTCATCCAGCCCTGCGGCACGCCCAGCGTTTTCAGCACAACGTCGTGTTCCCGGTTCAGCGGGATGCGCAGGGAGTAACCAAGCCCCTCGTTGATGACGGCCAGCAGGATGTTTTCCACAACGCACCAGGCGGTGGTAAGCGGGTTTAATTTGCTCACCCATTCCGCGTTGAGCCGGCTGCATTTGAACAGCGGAATAATGACATAGGGGCAGTCCGCCAGCATGGTATACTGCCGCGGCATGGCGTAGGCGTACATCTTCTGCGCCAGATTCGGATGCACATAGGTGCGGCCGCTGTCCACATACCGCTTGGCAACGGCTTTTGCATAGGCAAAAGCCCGCTCCTTGTCCCCGCGTTCACGGAGGACGATAAACTGCCAGCTCCGGTAGTGGTCCCACGAGGGGGCCTTCATCCCGGCGGCAAGGGCCCTTTTGACTGCTTCATAATCGACCTCCCTGTCCGTCCATTCCCGGCTGGTTCTCCTGCGGCCGATCACTTCCATGAATTCCATTCTGCTCTCTCCTTAAAACGCACAGGCATGCGGAAACACCCGGCTATTCCTTGGCCAAAAAACTTTTCTGCGCTCCCTGAACGATGGTGTCCTCCGGCTTTACCCGGCCCAGCAGCAAGGGAGAGGCCGGGTCGTGGAGCCGGTAATTCTCCCGCGCTTTCCGGGGATTGGTATTCGCATAGCAGTATTTGCAGCCGTTCAGACAGGTATCGTAGGCGCCGATGTCCCGGCTCTCGATGCAGTGGCACCCCTGCCGCATCCCCTTGTGCTTCAGGGAGCGGAACCGGGTCCCGTTCGCCCGCCCCAGAATGTCCAGGGTCATGCAGCCGGAAGCATGGATACCGTAACGGGTGTAGTCCCCGTTGGTGCCGCAGGTTTGAAGATCAATCCCCTGCTTTCGCGCGGCAGCCCCCAGCCCCTGCGCCAGAGCGTCCCTGTCCCGTTCGGTCAGCGGGATTAGCTCGGGCAGATTGGTTTCCAGCTTCTTGTACATCTCCACAAAGCTGAAGATGCAGCGGTCGATATAGGGGGCCAGGGCGGCCGCCATCCGTTCAAACGTTTCCAGATGGCGCGCAACCGTATATTTTTCCGTGAGCAGAACGGGGTCGTACCGCCAGGCAACCCGCTGCTTTCCCACCAGTTTTGACAGCTCTGTCAGCGTCTGCACGCTGTCTTCAATGGACGGGACGCCCGGCTCAAGGTCTTTGCCGTAAGCGGTAATCGTATAATGGAAATACGTGTTGAAGCGCCCGGTGATCTCCTGCAGGCGCGGCAAGACCGGCGCATAATTCTTCGAACAGAACACCACGCAGTCCACTTTGTCGGGGGTCAGCTCATACCGCGTCACCTTGTTTGGAAACAGCGGATTGCGCGAAAGGACATAACCCTCCGAAAAACGGCGCAGCAGCCAATCGGCGTAATATTGGGCGGTGTCTGTCCGCCCGCCGGTGTTGATAATCATTCCCCGGCCTCCTCTCTGCCGCTGTGGGGGGCTGTGGTCCGGAAGGTCCGTTCCGTCATAACGATCATCAAGAGTATGAATGCACACAGATACGCCGGAAGGATGGCGAAGCTGCTTACACTGCCGAGAAGTCCGAATAACGGCGGCATGAAGGTGGAACCCACATAGGCGCTCGCCATCTGAATCCCGATGATCGCTCCGGAATTCTCCGGGCCGAAATTGTCCGGCGTTGAATGAATAATGCAGGGATAAATGGGCGCGCAGCCAAGTCCGATCACGACAAATCCGGCAAGCGCGACGCCGGCGTTCCCTGTGGGAAGCAGCAGGAGGAGTATCCCGCAGGACAAAATGCCGGCGCCGAGGACAATCATCCTTCTGTCCCCGAGCTTGTTCATCACAAAGCCGGCGGCAAACCTTCCGATGGTCAATCCTATGTAAAACAGGGAGGCGAACTGCGCCGCCTGTTCTGCCGTTATCCCCCGGACCTCAACCAGATAGGTGCTTGCCCAGTACATGGCGGTTGCTTCCGCGGCGCAATAGGCGAAAAAGCCAAGCAGGAGGGTGGGGACGCCCCTAATCTTCAGCGCGCCGGTCAACCCGAGGCTCCTGGCATGGCCCTGTGCATTTTGCCCGTTGGCCTTCCAGACCGGGAGAGTGGCAAGGAGCAGCAGGCCGATGCCCAGCTGAACGAAGCCGACCATGCGGTATCCGTTGTTCCAGGAGGAGGTTGCCAGCGCATGGCTCATGACAAACGGGCTGACGATGGCCCCCACGCCCCAAAAGCAATGCAGCCAGCTCATGTGCTTTGACGTATAGCGGAGGGCGACATAATTATTCAGCGCGGCGTCGACGGCCCCGGCGCCGAGGCCGTAGGGAACGGCGAAAACAATGAGCATCCAAAACCGGTTTGAAAAGGAGAAGCCAAACAAAGCAATCGCCGTGAGGAATACGCTGACGACCGTCACCATCCGCGTGCCCAGCTTTCGGGTCAGCCGGTCGGACAACAGGCTGGATAAGATCGTGCCCCCCGATATGACCATGGAGACGAACCCCATAAAGGATACCGGGACATTCAGGTCCGTGTAGATGGCGGGCCATCCCGAACCCAGGAGCGAATCGGGAAGCCCCAGGCTGATGAATGCCATGTAAATTAACGCCAGCAAAAGCGAGTACATTTCTATTTCTCCCGGATTCTTGCAAATTTTTCTTTCATATGGCGGGAAAAGCATGTGGTGAGCCGCACCAATTCGGCGGCTTCCGTCTCGGACAGCTCTCCCATGGCGCGAATCTCCGCGTCGGCGGCGGGCGGGATGATTGCCTTTGCGTATTCCCTGCCCGCCTTTGTGAAACGGACGATTTTGTTGCGCCGGTCCGTTTTCGATTCGGTTAACGATACATAGCCCTGCTTCCAAAACTTTTTGATGATCGCGCTCACGGTCTGCTTTGTCGTGGACAGGCGTTCGCAGATTTCGGATTGCAGGCAGCCGTCCGGCGTGAACCAGAGGATATCCAGCACAAACAGCTCCTTGGCTGTTAAGCTGTGCGTCCTTGCATACATTTCATAGGCGGCGTACTGCACATCCCGGAGATGACAATATTGATTGACGTATGCCCTTATTTCTTCCCGGTCCATTTCGCGGTCCATAGACATCCCCCGTAAAGAATATTTGACGGTCTGATATTAGACTTTATTATACGGCAAACAGGCGGCTTTTTCAACTGCTTTTTACAAAAAGGCAGGGACGGCACAAGGATACGCGCCGGGGCCGCCACAGGACCGCGGGAGCCGGGCAGAGCGTTTCCGCACGCCAAAACGGGGCTTCCGGGCTGAGAAGGAGCCGGGCGGCGCATGACGATGGCGGCGGAAGACGTGGAAGACGCGGAAGACAGTACCGCGCCATTGGCGGCCTGAGGGCATTGAGAGAGGCCGGCCGGCGGTTTTTCGGAGAGGACGGGCATCCTTCCCCGGTGGGAAAAGGGCCCCTCAACAGGCGGCGGCCTCGGCATACGGCTTGGCCATGCGCCGAAGCCCGGCATGGCCCAAGCCCGGAGGGGAGCTCCGGGTTCCCGGCACCGCGAAACCGGATTGACAGACAGAAAGGGAAATGTTATACTTACGTATAATACTTACGTATATCCTCCCGCTGCTTTCCGAGGTGGATGTCATGGATTTTGTCTACCGATTTCCCGTTGTGAAGGGCATACAGGCCAACAGGGAATATTACATTGCCATGGTTCCGTTAAAGATGGTTCCCCGGCTGTTCCCTCAGGAGGAAGAGTATGTCCCGCCCGAATACCGCGCTCAAAGGAAATTGAATACGGCCAGAATCCCGGTAATCAGCAAATACATCCTTGATAATCGCGACAGCTATGTTTTTTCGGCTCTGGCCGCCTCGATCGACGGGCATTTCCGCTTTTGTCCCAGTGAAATGCCGGATGTCGGAACGCTGGAGATTTCCATGGATGCCAAACTGCTGATCAACGACGGGCAGCATCGGAAAGCGGCCATTTTGGAGGCTATTGCCGAGGATGAAAGCCTGCTCAACGAAACCATTTCCGTTGTGTTTTTCGAGGACCGGGGCCTGGCGCGCAGCCAGCAGATGTTCACGGACCTGAACAAACATGCGGTGAAGACCTCGAATTCCATCGCGGAGCTGTATGACTCGCGGGATCCGCTGGCGGTGGCCACCAGAAATGTGATTTCCCAGATCGCGTTCCTGAACGCCTATACCGATAAGGAAAAGGATATTCTCGGTAAATACTCTTCCAATCTGTTTACGCTCAGCGCTTTTTACAACGCCAATAAACGGATCATCCGCGCCGCCGCCGTCACGCCGGAGGCGGAAGATTTTCTGCTGCGGTATTGGGATTCGGTGTGTCAGAATATCCTGCCCTGGAAGGAACTTTGCGGCCGCGAAATCAGCAAGGTGGATTTGCGGGAAAACTACATTGTGACGCAAGCGGTGATTATTCAGGTTCTGGGCCGGCTGGGATGCTTCTTTTTTTCCGAGAGGGACCGTCCCCTTCGCCTGGACAAGCTCCGTCAGATCAACTGGAGGCGGGACTGCGCCGACTGGAAGATGAGAACCATCCGCGCCAATGGCCGCATGATTAACAACGAGGAGGCCATTGTCCTGACCTGCAATGTCCTCAAAAAACGCCTTGACCTGCCTTTGGACGAGTTTGAGCAGGGAAAAGAAAGATCATTTTTAGATAGGAAGTAACCGATATGTTCGAGGAATACGCACAAATCAAAAAGGAAATGGAGCTTGTCTATCTCCATGACCGGCGCCCGTGGATGATCGGATACAGCGGCGGCAAGGATTCCACGCTGCTCTGCCAGCTGGTGTTTGAGATGCTGGATGCGCTGCCGGAAGAGAAGCGCTGGAAGCCGGTGTATATCGTGACTTCGGATACCATGGTCGAAAATCCCATTGTCAAGGCGTATATGCACAAAATGAACAAGGCGCTCAACCAGGCGAGCGAGGCAAGGCGCCTGAAGATACAAGCCCATATCATTTATCCGGAGGTCCATCAGACCTTTTGGAGCCTGGTGATCGGGCGGGGCTATCCGACCCCGGAGCCCCCGGGATTCCGCTGGTGCACCGAAAGGCTGAAAATCAACCCTTCCAATGTGTTTACCTACAACACGATCAAACAGGACGGGGAAATTGTGATCCTGCTCGGCGTGCGCAAAGCGGAAAGCCGGGCAAGGCTTCGCAGCATTACTTCCCGCGAGATCGAAGGGAAGCTCCTTACCCCCCATCCCCATATCGCCAAGGCCTACGTGTACAGCCCGCTTTCCGAGGTCCAGAACGACAGGGTTTGGGAATACCTTTTGCGCGACGGCGGGAGGAGCGCGTGGAATACCGACAACCGCTACCTGTATAACCTGTATCGCGGCGAGAACCTGTCGGAGGAGGACAGCGTCGTGGGCCAGGTCAACAAGGACAATATGAAAATCACCGGCAATTCGCGTTTCGGCTGCTGGGTCTGCACCATGGTGAAAGAGGATAAATCCCTGAAAAATTTTATCGACCATGGAGCGACGGAACTCATCCCGCTGCGGGATTTCCGGAACTGGCTGGTAGACCTGCGTTCGAATCCCCAGGCGCGGGATTACCGGCGAAGGAACGGCACCGTCTATCTGATGGCCAACGGGGAGTATGGGCGCGGACCCTTCACCATGGAAACGCGCAGGGAAATTTTAAGGCGGCTGCTCCAGCTGGAGGTGGACACCGGGTTTGAGCTGATCACAATAGCGGAACTGAAAATAATCGATAAGATCTGGGAAGACGAGGGGGATTTGTCCCGCCGGGCCCTGGTGGACATTTACGCGCAGGTGAAGGGGACAAGGCTGCCGTGGGACGGGTACAAAAAAGCGAAATATGACGGGGATACCGTTGGGCTGCTGCAGGACCTGTGCGAAAAATATGAGGTTCCCTTTGAACTGATGTCGAAGCTGATGATTTCGGTGGATAATTCGAAGTTTTACACCCGGTCCGCCGTTTCAGCCAAAAATGTGGAGAAAATCTTAAACGAGGGCTGGCTTCATTTCGACGCCGTTCGAGAGGGACTGAACCATGAAAATTAAACGAATAGAGCTTTGCAATTTCGGCTCTTACAGCGGGGATAACCGCTTTCATTTTGAGACGGACAATCCGGAAGAACGCGTCGTGGTGATCGGGGGAAAAAACGGCTCCGGCAAAACAACGCTGTTCACAGCCGTCCAGGTCTGCCTCTACGGTAATTTCGCCTTTGGGTACAAATCGGCGGGCAAACGGTATCTGGATGAAATCTATCACCTGATCAACAACCAGGTGAAAATGGAGGAAGGGGCCTCCTCCCATATCGAGATCGCTTTCCAGCATGTGGACAATACGGACCTGTTCGATTACCGGATCCGCCGCTCCTGGGCGTGGCCCCGGAGCGAGATCCGGGAAACCGTGTCGGTCTGGCGCAACGGCATTCCCCTTCCGGAGGACGAATGCCTGAATTTCCAGAGCTATCTGCTCCATCTGATCCCCCCGGATATGCTGAAGCTGTACTTTTTTGACGGCGAAAAGATTGCCGACTATTTTTTAAGCGACAAGGAGGTGAATATCCGCGATTCCCTCATGGTGCTCAGCGGCAACGATACCTTTGACCTCCTTTACGACCAGGTCCGGCGGGTGGTGAAAATCTCGGGGAACGCCCAGGACGACATCGCCCACAAATACTTGACGGCTCAGGCGGCCGCGGAGGAAGCGCGCCGGCAGGCCGCCGGCCTGGAAAGGGAAATCGAGAGCTGCCGCGAGGCGATCGAGGAGGCGGAGGCGGAAGTCAACCGGCACGCAGAAAAGTATGCCGACCACGGCGGAATTACCATGGAGGAATGGGCCGGGCTGCAAAACCAGCTGAAGGCAGAGGAGGAAAAGCGCGAACGCCTCAATGGGCAAAGAAAGGAAGCGGCCACGGATTCACTGCCGTTTGCGATGCTGGCGGAACTTGTGGCGAAGGTGCCGCCCCAGCTGCAGGCGGAGAAAGACTACCAGATGTACTGCGCGCTGAAAAGCACCCTGGAGGAACGTCAGTTTACCGAAGTGCTTGCCGAAGCGGTCCGGTCCATGGGCAGCGGCCGGGCGGAAGAGGACGCCCGGCTCCTGCTTGAGCGGATCAGCGGGTATCTTCTGGACCGGCGGTGGGAAGGCTTTGAACCGCTGTTCAGCCTTTCCCGCGACGAGGAGGAACAGCTTCAATCGGTATTCCGCCGGGTAAAAGCGTTTGACCCCTCTGTGTTCAAGCGGTCCCAAAAGGACATCCATGCGTCGCTGGAGAGGAGCAGGGAAATCCGCGCCCGTCTCCAAAACACAAGCGTTGAGAACTTTGAAGGCTATGCGCAGAACCTTTCAGCGTTGGAAGAAAAGCTGAAAATCAACAGGCTCAAAAAGGAGCATATACAGGAACTGCTTGACCTTAAGCGGGAGGAATTGGCGCAAAAGGAGGATAAGCTCCGCGCCTTGAAAAAAGCGTTTGAGAAGCAGCTGAAGGTACAGTCGGTGTCGGCTGTTTCGGGCAGGGTGCTGCTGCTGCTGGAGGAGCTGCAGGGAACCCTGTACGCGAAGCTGATTCGGCGGGTGGAAGAGGACCTGAACAAAAAATTCAGGGAGCTCATCCGCAAGGAGGACTTTTTCTCCCACATTCATATTGACGACCGCTTTACGGTCCATATCCTCCGGAATGAGCAGATCCAAACAGCGGATTTGCTTTCTCTGCTTCGGGCGGGGGGCCTTGCGGCCGCCGCCGGCGCGCTGGGAGAAACGGCGATGGAAGCGCTTAAAGACCGATATGCCTTTACTTCGGCCGCCGACCTGCGCAAGGCGCTGGCCGGCGAAGCGGAAACGCAGATTCAGCTTCCGGTGGAATTGAGCAAAGACCGGCTGTCCAGCGGGGAAAAACAGATCTTTGTCATGTCCCTGTATTGGGCGATGATGAACCAGAGCAGCAATGAGCTGCCGTTTATTATCGACACCCCTTTCGCGCGGATCGACGCGGAACACAGGGAAAACATTACGGAATATTTCTTTAAGAAGCTGACCGGGCAGTTGATTATTCTCTCCACGGACGAGGAGCTTTCCAACCGCCATCTGGAAGCCATGGGGAAACAGGTTTCCCACATGTATATGCTGGAATATGGCCGGGACAAGCGGACGCATATCTATGAAAATCAATATTTCGAGGTGTAAACATGGCCTTTAAATTGAAAACCTCCAAAAGAGCCTGCGAAATATTTGACAGAATCGAGGGCAGCGAGAACCTTCCGTACTATACCCTTGTCAAGCTGGCCATGGCGATGTCTCTGCGGTCAAAGGAGCCTCTGAGCGACGACGACTTCCACACCAACACCCTGGGGAAAGAGCTGAACAGGCAGACCATCACCGGGGATGCCGACGCGCTGTACAAATGCTTGATGGAGCTGTATGCCGGGAAGCATCTCACCGACGAGGAGTTCTTCCCGGATTATGTGAAGGCACATATTGACCGCGGCGCCGTTTTTCTGGACCGGGAGCATCGGTACGGAGGAGATTTTCTAATCCATCTGACCGAGCTGGAAAAGGGCCTGTAGCGGCGGCGCGGCCAACCGGCGGGCGGCCCGGCGGTTGGCCTCCAAATAAGGCCGTCCTCTTCGCGCCGGCGCGGGGAGCAGGGAAGGAATGAAGAAGACGAAGCACGGGATTTTGTCGGCTTGGCCGGCCCTCCGGAAACGTGGAGAGAGGGCCGGGCAGGGGGATACCGCGGCGCGCGGTTTAAAAGGGAGGGAGTTCGTACGAACTCCCTCCCTTTCCGTCGGCCTGCCCGGGGGATGGACGAGGGGCAATGCATGGGCCGGCCCTGGGGATGGGCAAAGGCCCTTGCGCGGCCGGCATCCCCGGTTCCTGCCATCCCCCCTTTTAGCTTTCCCCGTCGTTTCTCAGCTGCCAGAGTCCCGGCCCGATCTGCTGAAACAGGTCCTCCTTACCCAGATGGGCGGTCACGTCGCTTGAATGCTGGTAGATTGTTTTGCGGATCGTGCTGTCAATGGCGTTGTTGGTAATTTTGCTGTTTTCCTCCGCCAACAGGATTTTTTTGCATTGCGTATAGATGTCGGACAGGCTTGCCATACCGCCCAGCTGGTTCATGGCCTGCACTACAATGTCGACCCATTTGGTGTTGTTCCCCGCGGGCTCCATGCTGCGGGCCTCCGCGCCGATGCCTCGGAACTCCAGGTTCTTCAACCGGTTGTCCATACTGCGTACGGCATACAGGATTTCCACCATCATGTCGTTCCTGTTCCTGGTTTTGGAGGGCGCCGCGGCCTGCTCTCCCTTTGCACGGGAGAGGATCTCCTTCATCTCTTTTTCAAACTCGGGCCAATAGGTCTCAAACACTTTGCGCAGTGTATCCGCCTGCAGGCTCCTGCTCTCCAGACGGGCGTTCAGCGTGGTAACCAGCTTCCACATGCTTTCCTTGTTGGGCATTGTATGATTAAATTGAGACAGGGGCGGCTCAATGTCCTTGGGCTCCAGATCCACCAGGAATGTGCACACACGGTTGGTGGCCAGCCCTTTCAGAAGGCTTCCGGCTTCAAAAAGGATCCAGGGCGCGGCCACATTGGTTCTGGTCAGGCAGATAATGCCGGTGCTGCAGTCCTCCAGCACATTGCCGATCTCGTTAAACCATTGGGAACCCCGATCAATATCCTCGCTGGAGACCCATGGTTCCGTGGCCTGAAGCACGCATTTCAGCCACGTTTTCAGCATCCGCGCCACCTCTCCGCTCAAGGAGCCGGACCAACTGATAAAGATTTTCATAAGCGCCCCATCCCTTCACGCCATTTTTCCCTGCTAAGAGCGAACGGCGCGTCCTGACGGCGATACCCCGCCGGCAGGGCGCGGTTTCCCTTATACCATGCGGTTAAATACTGTTGGCACAACGATAAAACAACCGGTCCTTGATAATTTTTTTGACCGGCAGGGGAACCTTCTTACAATCGTCCAATGCTTGCGATATAATGCCTTTTAGGCTGAGCCGCTCCTTCCGGAGGTCACGGACGACTTCCTTTACCGTTGATTGACTTTTTGAACAACGAATCAATGACTCCATGAAACGCTGAAAAGAATCAATATATCCCTCGCGAATACCGCTGTTTACATTGATTGCCACATAATTGTTAAAATTGAGAGGATGGGGGCTTCCGGGGTTATTTTGTAAAATCAGGATTTCATTTTCACCGGAGTATTCCCACCTGATCCTCTTCTGAAGCCTGTCTTTAAATTCCACAAACGCCTTGGTGCTGAAATACCAGGAACCATCCAGCGCCGCGTCAACCTTTTTGTATGTTTGATCGGCGGCCTTCCCGAAATCATCCGTATAGCCGACGGCAAAAATGGAACAATACCTTGCCGAATTGTAGTGGAGATACTCGAATTCTCTGATAATATTCATGGCGTCCGGATTGGTCGGCCTGACAAACAGGATGACCACAATCTCCAGGTTTTCGGTCCGCCTTTCGATATCTTCGATTTCTTTGTACGTGCTGGCAGCAAACATGGCCAAACCCTCCCGCTGCTTTTCTTCGCCATATTCCGCATATTCTGCCTTCCCGTACACCGGTGGGAGCAAAGGATCAGCAGGCGGCAGACAGTATTACGCAGTATTACAAAGAAATTATATCTTAAATAAAAAAATAATACAAGGCAAAATATAAACAAGTAAAAATCACCTTTGCCTGCACAAAAAAACGATATTGTCCCTCCAAAAAACGGTTTTTTTTGCAAAAGCTGCCCATTTTTTACCGAAAAAAACGGCGGAGGGTTACTCGCCTGCGTGATAAGGCAGCGACAGCCAGGCGGAACATCCGCCTGGCTTATATTTTAGAAAGTTTTCATACGATCGTTACAAACGCACGCATAAAAACAATGAAGATCAACCGGATTGAGAATTTTGTTCGATCTAGTGGAAGCAAAAGTTAAAGGGAATCTTTCTGTGTAGTGAAAACCCTTCGTTGCGAACTGGAAAGCGCAGAGGAAAAGACTTGCACCTCGGATATGTTTATCGCTGCGGTACGCAAATACACGCGGGCCAAAAAGCTGACCGGGCGCATGCTGACCGAGTTGGTCGGCCGCGTAGAGGTACATCAATCCGAAAAGATTGACGGTGTTTCTATGCAGCGGTTTACCATTTACTATAATTGTGTCGCGTCCTTGAGGTGCCCGAAAAATTGCAGCTCCCGCAGCCGGAAATTTTCATGCAAACGAGAAAAGGAGTAGCATTAAGCTACTCCCATTCTCAAAGCAATATGAACTTTTGAGTGTTTTGCATTTGAGATGCTGCAACCTTCTCAAATGCTGTAACAACACTCGTTATGGTCCGAGTGACAGGATTCGAACCTGCGGCATCCTGCTCCCAAAGCAGGCGCGCTACCAACTGCGCTACACCCGGATGGTTACCCACCGATTATAGCGTATGAGGGAAACCGTGTCAAGCCGGATGCCGGGCAGGCCGCCGGTACGGCAGGATTCCGGCGGCTGTCCCGCCAGGCTTGGGGCCCTCGGGTTCGCCGGTACAATCCCCGTCCCCCCCTGGCAAAGAAAGCGGACGGGGAAGGGAAGAGCGGGAGAGGGGGAGAGGGGGAGAGGGGGATGGAAAACGGAAAACGGGAAGGGAACGATGCGGCCGGCCGCTGGTACCGCCGTCATTTTTTGCTGTCTCCGAATATGACCGCGCCGCGCTCGGCGTCCAGAGTGACGGTGGTTCCGCTTTTGAGGATGCTGGTGGCCCCCCGGGCGGCGACCACGACCGGCTTTTCCAACGCCATCCCCACAATGGCGGCATGGCTGTTCAGCCCGGGCAGCTCGGTCACGATGCCGGACGCCTCCCGCAGCAGATGCAGAATATTGTTCGAAGTCTGCGGAATAACAAGAATATCGCCGGGACGGAAGTTTTCCTCCGCTTCCTCCTCGCTGCGCGCCACACAGAGATTGCCGCAGGCCGCATATTTGGTCGCGCCTTTGCCCTGTACAAGGATATTACCCACCAGATGAACCTTGAGCAGATTGGTGGTGCCGGAGATCCCCAGCGGCGCCCCGGCGGTGATGACGACCAGATCCCCGCTTTCCAGCAGGCCGGCCTTGGTGGCCAGATCTACGGCGTGGTCAAACAGGTCGTCCATGTTGGTTTTCATCTCGGCCAGCAACGGGATAACGCCCCAGGACAGATTCATCTGGCGCTGGTATACCGGACTGGTGGTGCAGCAGATAATGGGACAGGCCGGGCGGTATTTGGAAATCATCCGCGCGGTGGATCCGGATTTGGAAACCGTCAGAATCGCACGGGCGCCCAGATCGTGGGCGGTGGTCACTGTGGCATGGGAGATCGCGTTGGTTACATTGGGCGGCTCGTGCATGTCGCGCATGGCGAAGCGCTTGCAGTAATTGATGTCCTCCTCGGTACGGCACGCAATCCGCGCCATGGTCCGGAGCGCCTCCACCGGATAAGCGCCCGCCGCGGTTTCACCCGAAAGCATGATGGCGCTGGTGCCGTCGTATATGGCGTTTGCCACGTCGGTGGTTTCCGCCCGGGTGGGGCGGGGGTTCTTCATCATGGAATCCAGCATTTGGGTGGCGGTGATCACCTGCAGGCCGGCGTTATAGCCTTTGTGAATCAGTTTTTTCTGAATGCTGGGAATCTCCTCCAGGGCGATTTCCACCCCCATATCGCCGCGGGCGACCATGATGCCGTCCGACACCTTGAGGATGTCGTCAATGTTGTCCACACCCTCGGCATTTTCGATCTTGGCAATGATGCGGATGGTGTGGTTGTCGTTGCGTTCCAGTTCCTGGCGGATTTCGAGAACATCGTCCGCCCGGCGGGTAAAGGACGCGGCGATGAAGTCTGCTTCCACCTCGCAGGCAAAGCGGATGTCCGCCCGGTCCCGTTCGCTCATAAAAGGCATGGAAAGCTGCGCTCCGGGCACGTTGATTCCCTTATTGGAGGAAACCGTGCCGCCGTTGATCACCGTACAGCGGATTTCCGTGGCGGTGGTTTTCTCCACCCGCAGCTCGATCAGCCCGTCGTCGATCAGGATGGTGCCGCCCGGCTTCACATCGTTCGGCAGCCCGGCAAAGCTCACGGAAGCCGCCTCCCGGCTGCCCTCCACCGCCTTGGTGGTCAGGGTGAAGGGGTCGCCGGCGTTCAGTTCCACCTTCTCCGGAAAGGTGCCGAGCCGGATTTCCGGGCCCTTGGTGTCGATGAGCACCGCCACCGGGAGATTCAGCTCCTCCCGCAGCTTTTTCACCTGATTGATCCGCACCAGCTGGTGCGCATGGTCCTGATGAGACATGTTGATCCGGGCCACATCCATGCCGGACAGCATCAGCTCCCGCAGAACGGCGGGATCGTCGGTGGAAGGGCCCAATGTGCAGATGATCTTTGTTTTTCTCATAGCCAAACCATGCCTTTCTCCAAATTTTCATGTCTGTATCCGGCGGAGACGGCGCGGGAACCCGGCCGAAGCCGCCGGCGGTTTGAAACGTCCGAAGCCTTTGAAGGGAATCCAAGCGGAGCAGGGGAACAGGGGAACAGTGAACAGTGGACAGTAGACAGGAAAAAGTCGTCTCATTTTTTAGAATATCCGAATTTTCCCTAGTTTATAGGATAACACAAAAGCGCCGACGGAAAAAGGGGGGGATACAAAGATTTCCTGCCTTTCTCTTTTTTCTGGGATATGGCTAAAAAAAGAGAAAGGGCGCAACTATATTCATATATTCATACGGTTTGGAAAGCGTGCCGCCGCTTTTACAATGCGTCCGCCGAAGAAGGCGGGAGGTTGTGAAAGAATGCGGGCGGATACAGGAAAGGACAAGAAAGCACAGGGGTGCGGAGGAAAGCGCAGGAGAACGGAGAGGTCAGGGAGGCAATGAGACAGGGAGAACGGGAAAAGCAGGGGGATTGAAGGGGAACACACGCAGGGTACGGAACAGAGCATAAAAAGGGCAGGGAAAGGAGCGGAAAAGGAACGGGAAAGGAACGGGGAAAAAGACGCGGAGCAAAAGGAGCGGAGCGCACAGCGGCGCATAAGGCGCATTAAGGGGAAAGGAGGGAAGGGGGGAGAGAGGGGAAGGAAGGGAAAGAATTTTGAAAAAAAGCGGGGCAGCGGTTGCATTCCTCGGCCATTGTGTGTAAACTTGTAAACTGAAACGGTCAGAGCGTGAAAGACAAAGCCGCTTTCGGGGAAAGCGGCGCCGGCAAGGCCCCCGGCCCTTGTCCAAAGGGCAGGAAGCCCTCGCAAAGCGATAAAACGGAAAGGACGAATCATAGAATGAGCAAACAGAGCAGCACAGGCCGCCGGGAGGAGAGCCCGTATATCGTCCCGGGGAAGTCCCGCAAGGGGAGAAAGAAGCCGCACCGGGGGCGCTGGGTCCTTCTGGTCCTGATCATCCTCCTGGCAGCGGCGGCGCTGGGATTTTTGCTGTGGGGGATTTTCGGCCCGGTGGAGCTCGGCTCCGACGATGTCAGCCGCGGCTCGGCGGCCCCGACCACGGCGGGGACCACGCCTGGTTCCTCGACCACCCCGGCCTCCTCCGCCGCCACCTCCTCCGCGCCGACCGCCGGCACGTCGGCGCCGGACCCCGAAAAGGCCAAAACGTATGTGCAGCCCTCGGGCGCGGCCTGGAACCTGATCCTGGTCAACGATTACAACGCCGTCCCGGCCGGGTACGAGGAGGACACCGTGATGGAATGGGTGTCCGGCGGGCAGATGGATCAGCGGGCGGCGGAAGCTTACCGGCAGATGCTTGCCGACGGCGCGGCCTACGACCTCCGGGGCGTGTCTTTGTTCCGGGCGCAGTCGCTGCAGGAGTCCCTGTATTCCCGCGAGGTGGAGAAATGGAAGGGGCAGGGCTACGACCAGGCGGCGGCGGAGGAAAAAGCGAACACCGTGGTCAAGCGTCCCGGCTACAGCGAGCACAATACCGGCCTGGCGGCCGACGTGGGAGGCAGCGGCAACTACAGCCTCAATCAGGATTTTGAAAACACGGAGGCGTATGCCTGGCTGATCGAGCATTGCGCGGATTACGGCTTTATTCTCCGCTTCCCCAAAGACAAGGAGGAAATCACCGGCGTGATTTTTGAACCGTGGCATTATCGCTATGTCGGGGTGGAGGCGGCCCGGGAAATTATGAGCCGGGGGCTCTGCCTGGAGGAATACCTGTTCGAAAAGGGGCTGTGACGCCCGGCGGCGTTCCTGCCCGCCTCTTCGGCTTCCCTTTCCCGCCCTTCTCCTTTTTCTCATTTTTCACTGCCTCCTTCCTCCTTTTTTCTCTCCCGCTCTCCTGCCCCCCTGCCCCCTGCTCCCTCTCCGTTTCCGTTCCGGCTGCCTGGACGCAGCCATGGAGGGGCCGCCCTTTGGGCCGGGAAGGAACCGGACGGGAATGGATAGGAGCGGATAGGATCGACAGGATCGGACGGGTAAAAATTCCGTCCGGCACGGCTTGACAAGGCCGGAGCGTTCTGGTATAATGCACTGGAAATAAACAAAGCAGAGCGTTTGCCCGCTCTCACCCTCCGGATTCCGTTCCGGCCGGTCAATACGGTTCTGGCAGCTCCCCTGCAGGCAGGGGCGTGTGCGCGGTCGTTTTCGCGGGCAGAGGTGTTCTGCCCGCGTTTTTGTCAACTTCAGTCAGGTGGAGGTGCGTAACCATAGCAAGTAAGGAACTGCAGATCAACGAGCAAATCCGGGACAGCGAAATCCGCGTCATCGGCGCCGACGGGGAGCAGTTGGGCATCATGCCCACCCGCGAAGCCCAGAAGATCGCCGACGACAAAAATCTGGATCTGGTAAAAATCGCGCCGGCCGCTCAGCCTCCGGTCTGCCGCATCATGGATTACGGCAAGTATCGGTTCGAGCAGTCCAAGCGCGAGAAGGAAGCCCGCAAAAACCAGCGTGTCGTCGAAATCAAGGAGGTCCGCCTGGGCCTCAACACCGATGTGGGGGATTTCAACACAAAGGTCAAGCATGCCGCCCGTTTCCTCGGGGAAGGCAACAAGGTGAAGGTTTCCATCCGCTTCCGCGGACGGGAGCTGGGGCATCCGGAGATCGGGCTGGAGGCCATGAAGCGTTTTGCCGAGGCCTGCGCGGAATTCGGTGTGATCGAGCGGCCCGCCAAGATGGAAGGCCGGCAGATGCTGATGTTCCTTGCCCCGAAGCCTGCGAAGTAAACGAAGTCATTAAGGAGGACAAAACGATGCCGAAGATCAAGACGCACACCGGCGCAAAAAAGCGCTTTAAACTCTCCAAAAACGGCAAGCCGATCCGTGCGAAGGCTTACAAATCCCACATCCTGAACAAGAAGACGACCAAGCGCAAGAGGAATCTCCGCAAGACCCGGGTGGCCGACGTCACCAACGCGCGGCAGATCAAGCGCCTGATCCCCTATAAATAATCAACGTTTTGGATGGAGGTAACGTAACATGGCTCGTATAAAGGGCGCGATGATGACGCGCAAGAGAAGAAAAAAGACCGTGAAGCTCGCCAAGGGCTATTTCGGCGCCAAGTCCAAGCTGTTCAAGATGGCCAAGCAGGCCGTGATGAAATCCGGTCAGTACGCCTATATCGGCCGCAAGCAGAGAAAGCGGGATTTCCGCCGTCTGTGGATTACCCGCATTTCCGCCGCCGCCAAGCAGAACGGCATGAACTATTCCACCTTCATGAACGGCCTGAAGAAGGCGAACATCACCCTCAACCGCAAGATGCTCGCCGAGCTTGCCGTTTCCGACGCCGCCGCGTTTACCGCGCTGGCGGAAAAGGCGAAGGCCGCGTTATAATAAGCTGTTTTTGCGCCCGCCGGCCCTTTCCGGCGGGCGTATCTTGCTCTTACGGGGGCCTGCCGTGATGCGGAAGGGACGGCCCCGTCCGCGTGGCCGCCGGCTTTCTCCGCCGGCTTCGTCCGGACCGTTTCCCCTGTTCGGCCCCATTCCGCGCCAGGGAGGACCTTTATGCAGATCACCAGCCGCGACAATCCAACTGTCCGCCGTCTCCGCCGCCTTTTCACAGACGGGAAGGCCCGCCGGGAAGAGCGCGCCTTTGCCCTTGAGGGAGCCCGCCTGTGCGAAGACGCCGCCCTGTCCGGCGTGGAGATCCGCACGGCGCTGTATACCGCCCGGGCGGCGGAAACCTACGCCGCCCAGCTGGAACGGGTGCTCGCCGTCTGCGGGGAGGCGCACGAAATTCCGGAGGGTCTGGCCGGGTCGCTGGCCGATACTGCTGCCCCGCAGGGGATATTCTGTCTGTGCGGGATGCTTGACAACCGGGAGGCATTCGATACAATAGGAAGAAACCCGCCCCGGCGGGGATACCTCGCGCTGGAAAGCATGCAGGACCCCGCCAACCTGGGGGCGGTCGTCCGCACCGCCGAGGCGCTCGGACTGGACGGCCTTCTCCTGTCCGACGGCTGCTGCGACATATACAACCCCAAGGTGCTGCGGGGCAGCATGGGCGGCGTTTTCCGCCTTCCCTTCGTGTTCGTGGGGGAAATGGCGGAGGCCGTTCGCACGCTGCAGGGGCGGGGACTGACCTGCTGGGCCTGCGTGGTGGACGGGGACGCCGTCCCGCTGCCGCAGGCCGGCCTGACCCCGCGCAGCGTCTGCGTGATCGGCAACGAGGGAGCGGGCCTGCGGCAGCGCACGGCGGCGGCCTGCGCCCGGCGCCTCACCATCCCCATGGCGGGACGGGCGGAATCGCTCAACGCCGCGATGGCGGCGGGCATTGTAATGTGGGAAATGACGCGGGGCGCCGTCCCCGTGGAATAGGGACCGTGTCCGGCGCGGCCCACTGAAAAAGCCGGGCGGCGCCCGCGGCGCTGCCCGGCGGTTGGGAGGAAAAACGGCATGGATGCGCGGCTGATCTGGATTTGGATGCAGACGGCTCTCGGACCCGGGAGCCCTTGTTCGGACGCACTGCTGCGCGCCTTCGGGCATCCCTCCGCGCTGCGGGAGGCCGCGGGGAAGGGGTTGGAGCGGTTCGGCCTTTCCCGGGACGAATGCCGGCGGCTGGCCGACCCGTCCCTGGAGCCGGCCGAGGCCGTCCTGAACCGGGCAAAGGAGCTGGGGATCTGGCTTCTCACGCCGGAGGACGAACGGTATCCTTCCCTGCTGAGGGGGATCCCCGGCCTGCCGCTGGTGCTGTACGGACGGGGAACGATGCCGGATCTGGATCTGATCCCGCCGGTCGCCGTAGCGGGCACGCGGAACCTGAGCGATTATGGCCGCCGCGCAACCGGGCTCATCGCCGGCGGGCTGGCCCTGGGCGGCGCAGCGGTGATTGCTGGCGGCGCGGCCGGGGTGGAAGCCTGCGCCCATCAGGCGGCGCTGGAAGCGGGAGGAATCACCGTCTCCGTTTCGGCGGCCGGGCTGGCGCTGGAATATCCCGAACAAAACCGCGCGCTTCGGGAGCGGATCACGGACGGCGGCGGCGCGCTGCTTTGCGAATACCCGCCGGATGAGCCGCGCCGACGCCTCACCCATCGGGATTTCCTGATGTGCAACCGGATCGTCAGCGGTTTGTCCCTCGGCGTCTGCGTGACCGAGGCGGGAGAGCGGAGCGGTTCGCTGATGATCGCCCGCCACGCGCGGGAGCAGGGGCGGGACGTGTTCGCCGTGTCGGGGGATATCCTCACCGGGCGGAGCGCCGGCACCGACCGGCTCATCCAGCAAGGGGCGCGGCTGGTCCGCGGTCCGGAGGAAATCCTGGAGGAGTATGCCGAACGCTTCTCCCTGGTGCTCGACCCGCAGGCGGCTTCCCGCGTGCGGGAAAGGCCGCCCCGCCCGGCAGGGAAAACGCCGCCTGCGCCCCGGGAGCCGGAGCAAAAGCCCCGGCAGGCCCCGGAACCGCCGGACCTTTCCCTCCTGTCCGACGCCGCCCGCCGGGTGTGGGAGGCGCTGGAGGGGGAGCCGCAGCGGATCGGCACGCTGGCCGGACGCTGCGGGCTGCCGGTGCCGGCAGTGACGGCCGCCCTGACCGAGCTGGAAATGACGCAGGCGGTCAGGCGTCTGCCCGGCCAGGCATTTGCGCGGGGATAACCGCCCGGCCGGAGGCATAGAATACCACACAGGCGGCGTCCGCCGAGGCGGTCCCCCTGGCTTTACCATAAACTCAAACCCTAGGAAGGAACGTGATGCCGTGTGTCCAAACTGGTGATCGTCGAATCGCCGGCAAAGGCGAAAACCATACAGAAATACCTGGGGCCCGGTTACGAGGTGGTGGCCTCCATGGGCCATATCCGCGACCTGCCCAAAACCCTGCTGGGGGTGGATATTGAGCACGGCTTCAAGCCGCGGTATGTGGACATCCCGGGGAAGACCGCCCTGATCCGCCAGCTGAAAACCGCGGCGGCGGACAGCGACGGCGTCATCCTCGCCACCGACCCCGACCGCGAGGGCGAGGCGATTTCCTGGCATCTGGCCCAGCTGCTCAAGGTGGACCCCGGCCAGGATAACCGGGTAACCTTCAATGAGATCACCAAAAGCGGGGTGACCCAGGGCATGGAACATCCCCGCAGGCTGGATATGAACCTGGTCAACGCGCAGCAGGCCCGCCGGATTCTGGACCGGATCGTGGGCTACAAGCTCAGTCCGTTCCTGTGGAAGAAGATCCGCAAGGGACTGTCCGCCGGGCGGGTGCAGTCGGCCGCGGTGCGCATCATCGTGGACCGGGAGGACGAAATCCGCGCGTTTGTCAGCGAGGAATATTGGACCATTGACGCCCTGCTGGCCGCCGATGAGAAGGGGAAAGGATTCCCCGCCCGTTTATACGGCACCCGGAAAGGCAAGCTGAAGGTTGAAACGAAGGAGGAGGCCGACCGCATCCTCGCCGCGCTGCGGCAGGCCGCCTTTACGGTGGATAAGGTCAAGCGCGGCACCCGGCAGATCTCGCCCGCTCCCCCCTTCATCACCTCCACCCTGCAGCAGGAGGCGAGCCGGAAGCTCGGCTTTGCCGCCCGCCGCACCATGAAGGCGGCGCAGGAGCTGTATGAGGGCGTGGAGATTCCGCAGATGGGCGCGGTCGGCCTGATCACCTACATGCGCACCGACTCCCTGCGGATTTCGGACGACGCGCGGCGGGACGGCACCGCGTTCATCCGGGAGCGGTACGGCGAGCGCTATCTGCCGGAAAAGCCGCGGGTGTTCAAGTCCCGCTCTTCGGCGCAGGACGCGCACGAGGCCATCCGGCCCTCCATGCCCTCCCTGACCCCGGAGCAGGTGAAGGATTCCCTGACCGCCGACCAGTATAAGCTGTATAAGCTGATCTGGGACCGCTTCATTGCCAGCCTGATGGCCAACTGCGTCCACGACACCTGCCAGATGGATATTGCGGCCGGGGATTACCTGTTCAAAGCTTCCGGATACACGGTAAGGTTCGACGGGTACACGGTGCTCTATGTGGAAGGCCGGGACGAGGACGACGAGGCCGGCGGCCCTCTTCCGGCTCTGGAGGAAGGACAGGCGCTCATCGCCCGGGAGCTTAAGGGCAACCAGCATTTCACCCAGCCCCCGCCCCGTTACACCGAGGCGACGCTGATTAAGACGCTGGAGGAAAACGGCATCGGCCGCCCCTCCACCTATGCGCCGACCATTACCACCATCCTGGCCCGCGAATATGTGGAGCGGGAGGGGAAGGCGCTCAAGCCCACTCCGTTGGGAGAGATTACCACCCGCCTGATGAAGGAGCAGTTCCCTGAAATTGTGGATGTGGATTTCACAGCGAACATGGAGCATCAGCTCGACGATGTCGATTCCGGGAAAAGCGACTGGGTGCAGACCCTTGACCATTTTTATCAGGGCTTTGCCAAGACGCTGGAGAACGCCGAACAGAACCTGTCCGGGGAAAAGATCAGTGTGCCGGACGAGGAGAGCGACGAGGTCTGCGAGCTCTGCGGGAGGAAAATGGTGGTAAAAACCGGGCGGTACGGCAAATTCCTTGCCTGTCCGGGTTACCCCGAATGCAAGAACACCAAAAGGATCGTCAAGGACACCGGCGGCATCTGCCCCAAGTGCGGCGGGGCGATCTTAGCCAAGAAATCCAAGAGCAACCGGGTGTTTTACGGCTGCGCCAACTATCCGAAGTGCGATTTCGTCACCTGGAACGAGCCGGCGCATAAGATGTGCCCGCACTGCGGCAAAAACCTGTTCAAGAAAAAGGGGAAGGCCGGCGGTCTGTTCTGTCTGACGGAGGGCTGCGGCTATACCTCGGACGGGAAGGACGAGCAGGAACCGAAAGAACCGAAAGAGCCGAAAGAGGCCAAGGAAACGGGCGGGCCGCAGAAGGCCGGTCGGGACGCCGGGGAGTAAACAGGCCCGGCGCGGCTCCTTCCCCGGAAAGGGCGGCGCCCGTGCCGGGCGGGCTCCCTGCGCCCGCGGGGAGCCCGCAGGGAGCCTTGTCCCGTATGCGGAAAGGAGCGGACTGGAAAGGCCATGAAAAAAGGACAGGTAGTCGAAGGAACCGTCGTTAAAATTCACTTCCCGAACAAGGGGATGGTAAAAATCCCGGGAGAAGACAAGACGGTTGTCCTCAAGGAGGCAATAGCGGGGCAGAAGGTGCGTGTGCTTGTCCATAAAATCCGCAGAGGGCAGCCGGAGGGAAGGCTTCTGGAAATCCTCGAAAAAGCGCCGGGGGAGCTTCCTTCCCCCTGCCCGCATTTCGGCGTCTGCGGCGGATGCACCTATCAGACCCTTTCTTATGACCGGCAGCTTCAAATGAAAGCGGAGCAGGTAAAGGCAATGATGGACCGCGCGGTGAACGGGGACTATCAGTGGGAAGGGATCAGCCCAAGCCCTGTAATCAGCGGATACCGCAATAAAATGGAGTTTACCTTCGGCGACGAATACAAAGGCGGACCGATGGCGCTCGGCATGCACAAGCGGGGAAGCTTCCACGATATTGTGAGCGTGCCGGGCTGCCGGATTGTAGACGCGGATTATGGGGAAATCCTCAAATGTACCCTGGAAGAGGCCGCAAAAAGCGGGCTGCCCTATTATCATCGGATGCGGCATACCGGTTTTTTCCGTCATCTTCTGGTACGGAAAGGGGCCAGGACGGGCGAGATACTGGTTGACCTGGTCACCGCCTCCGGAAAGGCCGCGGACAACCCCCTTTCCGCCGCCGCCGCGGAGGACATGCTGCGGCATTGGCTGAAAAGCCTCCTGGCGCTTTCGCTGGATGGAAAAATCGCGGGGGTCCTGCACACGGTGAACGACGGCATGGCCGACGCTGTGAAAGACGAAGGAACGCGGCTGCTGTACGGGAAAGAGTATATTTATGAGGAATTGCTGGGCCTGAAATTCAAAATCACCCCCTTTTCCTTCTTTCAGACCAATTCGCTCGGGGCGGAGATCCTCTACCAGAAGGCAAGGGACTATATAGGGGACACAAAGGATAAGGTTGTGTTCGATCTGTACAGCGGCACCGGCACCATCGCGCAGGTTCTCGCGCCGGTGGCAAAGCGGGTGGTCGGCGTTGAAATCGTGGAAGAGGCCGTGGAGGCCGCCAGGGAAAACGCCGGAATGAACGGCCTGGAAAACTGCCGGTTCTGGGCCGGGGATGTGCTGAAGGTGGTGGATGAGCTGGGAGAAGCGCCAGACCTGATTGTGCTGGATCCGCCGAGGGACGGCGTACATCCCAGGGCGCTGGAAAAGATTTTGGACTTTGGGGCGGAGCGGATGGTGTATATCGCCTGCAAGCCGACCAGCCTGGCGAGAGATCTGGACATTCTCCAGAAACGGGGATACCGGGCGCGGCGGATCGGATGCGTTGATCTGTTCCCGTCCACATACCACATTGAAACCGTTTGCGAATTGGTAAGAGAAAGCGCCGGCTGACGGCCGCCGTCCTGCGGCCGATGAAGCTGTCCGCCGCGGACTGCGTTCTCCGCCCCTCGCTTCTTTTCCCCTCGCGCCTGATTGGAGAGAGGGCGGTGCGCAGCGCCCGGATGGTTCTGCAGCCGCCCTTTCTTTTTTTCTGTTCTATCCTGTTCTATTCTGTTCTGTTCTATTCTGCTTCATTCTGCATTATGCTCCTTTATGCTCCTTTATGCTGCTTTATGCTCCTCATCCCTTCTTCTCTCGTTCCCTTTTGCATTTTCGGTCCCTGTATCCAAGGGCGGGGACGGGCTCATTCACGGCTGTTGATGCCGGCGGAAGCGGGCGGCTGCTGCCAATTTTGAGACTTTCCGGTTTTTCCCCGGAGTCCGTCCAATAGTCAACTCACTCAAACAGCGCCTTGACATTCCGGCTCAAATCCCTGGATTTCAGCGGAAAGTCAATGATATTGTCCTGCTCTAAAAGGGAGTTTTTCACATTCATAGACTGTTTAATGGTGAGCCTGTGGTAATGCTGGGGATTGACGACCATATCCTTTTTAATACGGTATCCGGTGAAAAGCAATCTGCTTCCCCTCGCAGTATGCGGTCAGCATATTGTTGAGGGCCATGACTGCCGCATCCTTAGAGTACTGGCTGCGGTCGACCGTCCACGGTCGACCGTATTGCTAATGAGGCATGTCTTCGGCAGAAACACTTGTGTTTCTGCGGTACCCGCCGTAGATGGCTCTTGTCGATAATATATTCGCGTTTCAGAGGGCTTAAGCCCTCTTTTTTAACCTCTCAAAGGGGATTTCGTTGGCAGCAGCGTAAACTTTTCCGTTGACCTTGTTGCACCATGCCAGAGCCTGTCCGTTGGATCTGCCAGGCTCTTGTACTGGCTTCCGATTATGAAGTTGCCCTTCATAAATTGAACCGTCCGTTTTACCTGCCTTTCGTCTATCCACGGAAGGGCTGCATTGGATGGGCTTGAACCATAGAATCCGGTAAAGTCCTCAAACTGGCGGTTCAGGGTACTATCCTCCTGCTTCGGCAACTACCTGACTACTACCTGTTTTATGTTGTCGTACAGGAGCTCTTCTGGACGACGGTGTTTCCGGGGTAACTTTTGATCGGCCCGGCTGAAAGGGAAAGCCTTTAAGTGATAAACTGCCTGCGCCCTTAAAAATAGTATTTATTCCCCCTGCCGGCATGGATATTTAGGCGGGCAAAAAGCCTGTATTTATGCGGCTTGCAGAGTGCAACAACGGGGCGGGCAATATCCTATCCCTCGAAAACTCAAAACACAGTTCTATCGTAAATAGAAAAGCGGGCAGGAAGTCTTTGACCTCTTACCCGCTTTCTGCTGCAACCTGTCGGCCAGCTGTTAAGTCAGTTCGTTTTTAAACCTTCCTTGTCGGTGACTGGCTTTCACCTCGCGGACTCCTTTTTTAGACTACGCTGTTTATAACAATTCACAGCCGCTGCCAATCGAAAATTACTTTTTATTCCGCTTGCTTCTGACCACTCCGTACACCGTCGCTCCGGAGACCAGGGCGAGGGACAGCATCCCTAAGACCAGAGATTTTTCGCCAGTGGAGGGATTCGAATTCGCCGTGGTGGAGCTGCCTTCATTTTCCGTGCCGTTGGTGGATTCTTCCGGCTCCTCGTTGGAGAAGGTGACCGACTGCAGGTTGATGCCGCCGACGTTGGAGTTATGCACCCAGATCTTCTGCTTGCCGGTCGGCCATTCTAATCCGGTGCCCGGCTCGAAGTCCCAGGTCTGCTCCTCGTACAGATCCCAATCGATGGTGGAATGGATATCATACGGCCCAGCCCACCAGCGGTCCGCCGCCATCGGATCGTCGCCAATGACAATGTACATATGGATCCAGTCACCCATTTCGGATTGGGGAGAGCCGATAGCATAGCTGAAGGTCAATTTGGTTGGATTCCCGTTGGAGAAATCGTATTCGCCCACGCAGACACTGTCCTGCATGCTGAAATACTGGGTAGAGGTAACGCCGTCTTCTGAGGTGCCGATGGACGGCATGTCCTCCTTATCGGTTACCCCGGACACAAATGTCCAGTTTTCATTTGCTTCAAAATGTGCCAATGTTTTTGCAGATGCGGAAAACGAAAGACAGAAAACCATGCTTAAACAAGCGCCCAGAGCGACCAGAGTCTTTACTTTTTTCATTTACTTTTTCCTCCTTGTGATGATTTCATGGCTGTTTTGCCCGATATCAAAATATAATATGTAATAATTCAATGTCAACAAATCGAAGCGGATTAGTCAATTTAAGTTAAAAAATCATCAGCATATGCTAAAGAAAAATCCAAGAAGCTATGCTATGATAAATTCAGCACAAAAACGACCGTAAAATTTTTTCTATTTTTATTTTATTATGCATTTTGAGGAAGCATTCCTTTGTATTTTAGGTAAAGACAGGATTTATTACGAAAATTAAAACACAATTTTGACGGTAAATCTTAAATAAAAAAGCATAATTCTATACGGTATGACTTTTACCCGCCTCGATTTCATAGAAAACAAGGAGATTAACATACGAGCAGCGCAAAAGGCGGACTCAATTATTGCAAAATATTGGATGAGGCAAGTGTTCGGCGATGAACCATAAAGTTGGGAAAGGGGTAGTAGAATGAATAGGAAGAAAAGAAGCCGCACAAAACGGCATGGATTGACTGCACGCCTGGCGTCCCTGCTTGCGGCCGCTGCCTGCGTGTCCGCGATACTCGGAGGCTGTAAGCCAGGCGGCGATCCATCCTCGTCCGGACCGGTCTCCGTGGAGAATTTGGAGGGACGTACAGTCCGCATCATGTCTTGGACGGGTACAGATCTGGAGCCCCAGCAGGGGGAAAGCGAGCGGGAGGACCGGCAGTACGACTACCTCCGCAGACTGGAAGAAGAATATAACTTCACCTTTGAATTTATTGAAATCCCCTACTATCAGCTGATGTCCACCTACATATCCGGCGTGACGGCCGGCGACCCGCCGGCAGATATCATCAATGTGTCGATCCGAAGCTTTTATCCCGCTCTGGTAACCAAGAATATGATTATGCCGTTGAGCGATTTCGAATATTTCAATTTTGCTGACGAGAAGTGGGCGCCTTTGCAGATTGAAACCGGCACCTACAACGGAAAGGTTTACGGCTGCGCCACCGAACGCCGCGCCGGAATGGTCGTATTCTGGAACAAGAGCATGTTCGAGCGGGAAGGGCTGCCCGACCTGTATGCCTTGCAGGACGAAGGGACCTGGACCTGGGATAGGATGCGGGAAATTGCACAGCAGGCTTCCAAGGACACCGACGGGGACGGCCGGGTAGACCAGTACGGTTTCGGCGGAGAATTTTATCCCCAGTATCAGGCGGTATATTCCAATGACGCTTCCTTCATCGATTTTGTGGACGGAAAGCCGGAGTTCATGCTGGGTGAAGCGAGCGGAATTGAATCGCTGCAGTTCATCGCGGACCTTAAGCAACTCCCGAATGTCTGGTGCCCGCCGCTGACCGGCTGGGATCACGCTTTCCACCAGTTCCGGGAAGGCAAAGTAGCGATGTGCGTTGGAGAGTTCTGGGTAGCGAACAACTACAATTTCAGCGAGATGGAAGATGCATACGGCGCCGTGCTGTTCCCCAAAGGCCCGAAGGCTGACGATTATGTATCGGTCACTTCCGACTTCGGCCTGTATACCATCCCCACCAGTACGCAGAACCCGGAGCAGATCGCGTTTATTCTCGACAAATACCTCACACCTTTGGAGGGTGAAGATCCAGAGACCGCATGGAAGAGCCAGCTTGAGAATAATTTCACCGATGCGGGGACGGAAAAGACTTTTGAAATGATGATGGACGGCAGGGTAGAGTTCACCTATCTGGAAATGTTCCACGACAGCATCGCCAGTCTGTATAACGAGTTTATGCCCGGCGTTGAATCCGGGGCGGTCTCCCCCACGGCCCAGATGGAAGCCTACGGCCAACGGGCGCAGTCCATGCTGGACGACGTCTTTACAATTGCCAACGGCGGGCAGCTTCAGGACGGGAACGAAGAGGTTAAGACGATTGAGTTTAAGGGCTTGGCATGGATACCGCAGGAGGTCAATGTCACCAAGGAAATCATCAACCAGTGGAATCTGGAGCATCCGGATATCCAGGTTGTGTTCACTCAGGGGAACTGGGGGACTTTGGAGGACGAAATGATTTCCGGCTTTGCCTCCGGCGTCCTTCCGCAGATATTCCATTACACGGCTTCGGCGGTCAATACCTGGAAGTCGATGGGTGAACTGGAAGACCTGAGTTCGATTTTGAGCGCGGAGGATCAAAAGGACTTTGACCCCGGGTCGATGAAACTGCTCACTGACGATGAGGGCAAGGTATACGCCATCCCCTATCAGTACGAAACAGAAATCATGCTGTACAACAAGGATTTGTTTGCTCAAGCCGGGATAACGGCGCCCACCTTTGAAAACCCCTGGTCCTTTGACGATTTGGTAGCAGCCGCAACCGCGCTGACCAATAAGGATGAGGAAGTGTACGGACTCGGTGTATTGGGTTATGAAAACCCAATGAATTATTTCAATATCAACTGGTCCACCAAACTGAACCAAGGCCTGGTGTATCAGGAGGAAAACGGTTCGTACTCCATCAAGGTGCAGGATGCCTTCAAGGACATTATGAGCGGCATGAACCGGCAGATCGCGGACGGCGTAATGCCGCCGGAGAGCACGACCGGCTACCAGGGGATGTCCGCGTTCCGCAAGGGCAACGTAGCGATTCTTGCCGGCGGCGGGTCCTACAACCGGTATGAACTGGCGAGCGTCAATACCGATCTGAACTGGGGCGTTCTCCCGCCGATTAAGGTGGAAAACCAGAATTTCTATGGCCAAACCCAGACCTTCAGCATTCCGGCCAACACCCGGCTGAAGGAAGAGGCAAAGCAGTTCCTTCAGTTCTTCTGCAATGAGGAAAACCAGGCGAAGCTTGCCGCTGCTTCGTATCAGATGCCAGGGAGATTGTCCGCGGCGAGGCGGCCCGAGCTGAATACCGGGGAAATGGGTTGGGATGTGGTGACCCGCATATCCACGGAGTTTCGCACCACGCCGGCCTTTGCCTATCTGCCCACTTGGGATAATTTCGCGATTACGGACGGCAGCGCTCTGTATGTCGACATGATTAACGGCGTCCTGACCGTAGACCAGTTTGCGCAGCAGCTGGAAACCGAAGCAGGCCGAGTCCTGCGGAAAATCCGCTGACCGTATTCCACGCAAATTTCAATAGGAAAGCCCAAACAGAAGCAGGTACGTCCCGAAAGGCATCGTCCTGAGGCGTACCTGCCTCCTTTTGAGATGTCACGAGAGGATGATTCTGGTGGCGAAAAGCCGATATCGAGTCAACGCCTTGGTCTGCCTGCTGGCCATGCTGCTTGGCCTCTGCCTGCCGGCGATCGCGGAGAAAACGCCTGATTCCCCTGCGCAGGCCGAGGTGGAAACCGATCTGAATATTGATAATCTCAACGAGATTATCAATAAATCGGAAAACTACAAGCAGTATCTCGCGGATTACAGCGGGAAAGTTCGTCCCAACGTCGAAGTAGCGGTGGATTTGTCCGCCATCCAGCTTTCCAAAGGGGAAGTCTGCCTGCTGGAGGATTTTGAAGGCCGGCCGGGGACCAGCCTTTCCACCGGTGAAGAGGGGTACGTGGAATGGGAACTGGAGGTGCCTGAGGAAGGGCTGTACAATATCGAGGTGATCTATTACGCCGACGAAGGAAAGGGTTCTTCCATTGAGCGTTCGGTCTGGGTCAACGGCATCATCCCGTATTTTGAAGCGCGCAGCGTCCTCTTTTCCCGGGTTTGGAAGGACGCGGAGGAAGAATTCCGCACCGATAACCGGGGTAATGAAATCAAGCCGGATATGGAAGAGGTAAAATGCTGGCAGACCACCTACCTGATGGATTCTTCCGGCGGATATACCGAGCCGCTGCAGTTTTATTTTTACAAGGGGAGGAATACCCTTGCGCTGAGAGCTTCGAAGGAACCGATGGTGCTCAACGGAATCACCCTCAAGCAAGCCCCTGTGCAGGAAGCGTATACCGAGCCGCAGAGCGCGCGGGAACAGGCGGAAGGTCAGGAACCTGTGATCTATATTCAGCAGGCGGAGAAGGGGCTTCTGCGTTCTGACGTAATGATTTATCCAATCTGTGACCGCTCCTCTCCCATGATGGATCCGATGTCCTATGATGTGAAAAAGCTCAATGCCGTGGGCGGGACCAACTGGGCGACCGTCGGCCAATGGGCGGAATGGACGGTGGAAGTGCCCCAAAGCGGATATTATCAGATAGCCTTCAAGTATCGGCAGTACTGGAACAATGGGGCCGTTTCCAGCCGAAAGGTGTACTTGGACGGCAAAGTGCTGTACGATGAGATGAATGCTGTCGAGTTTCCGTACAGCGGAAGTTTTGAAAACAAGGTGATTACCAACGCGGACGGAGAGCCAATGCTGTTTTATTTGGACGCAGGGGACCATACCGTCCGGTTGGAGGCGGTCCTGGGCCCGGTCGCGAACGTGGTAGCGGAGGCGGACGATGCCATATACCAGCTCAACCTCGCTTATCGGAAGATTCTGATGATCACCGGGGCGGATCCGGATCCTTACCGTGATTATGATATCGAAACCAGTGCCCCGGACGTACTGGACATTTTCCGAAATGAAATCGAACGGATGACGGCGCTCTCTGAGGAACTGTACGCCTTCCAGAACAAAAAGAACGACCGGAGCGCAATTCTTGACCAGTTTGTTTTCCAACTCCAGAATCTGGTAGAAAACCCGGACGAGATCCCCTCCAAAATGACGGCCTTCAAGCAGAACATTTCGGCTTTGAGCACGTTTGTGCAGGAATCCCGCGAGCAGCCGCTGGAGATCGATTATCTGATGGTCTATACCCCCGCCGCCGCCCTTCCCAAGGCAGACAGCGGCTTTTTTGGAAAGCTGGCACATGAAGTAAGGAGCTTTATCAGTTCCTTTATGTCGGATTACGGCAGCGTCGGGAATGTGTACGAAGGGGGAAAGGCCCTGGATGTGTGGACCTTTTCCGGCCGGGATCAGGCGGATGTGCTTAAAAAGCTGATCGATGACGAATTTTCGCTTCAGTACCAGGCCAATGTGAACCTTCAGGTTGTACAAGCCACGGTGCTTCTGCCGGCTGTCGTGGCTGGGAAGGGACCCGACATCGCCCTCAACAACGCCATTGGCGAGCCAATGAATTACGCCCTGCGCAACGCTGTTGTGGATGTCTCGCAGTTTGCTGGCTGGGACGAGGTGGCGGCGCGCTTTAATGAAAGCGCCCTCCTTCCCGCCCGGTTTGAAGGAAAGGTATACGGCGTGCCGGAGACCGAAACGTTCTACATGCTGTTTTACCGCAGCGATATCCTGACGGATTTGGGTCTGGAGGTCCCGAAAACCTGGCAGGACGTCACCGATATGCTCCCGGTGCTCAAGCGCAACGGGATGGATTTCGGGCTTTTTCCCAACCTGAGCACCTACTGTATGTTCCTGTATCAGAACGGAGGGGAATTGTATTCGGCGGACGGGCGGCGGTGCCTGCTGGACAGCAAGGTGGCGCTGGACGAATTTCGGGATTGGACGCAGTATTACATCGACTATAAGCTTCCGATTGACTTTGATTTCAACAATCGGTTCCGATCGGGGGAAATCCCGGTCGGTGTGTCGGATTACTCCACTTTTAACTTCCTGACCGTGTTTGCACCGGAGCTCAAAGGGCTGTGGGATTTCACCAGCGTGCCCGGAACCCCCGACGAAGAGGGAAATATCCTGACCGCCTCCCCCAACAACGCGACCTACGGGATGGTTCTGAGCGGTTGCGAGGATCCCGAACTGGCGTTCCATTTCCTGGACTGGTGGACCTCCACCGATGTACAGACCCGGTTCGGCCTGGAGATGGAGAGCATCCTGGGCCCGTCCGCACGGTATACGACGGCCAATCAGGAGGCGATGGCGCGCCTGCCCTGGTCCAATGAGAATTACCGCAGCCTGTCCGCCCAGTGGGAGACCGTTTTCGGGATCCCGCAGGTGCCGGGAGGATATTTCACCTCCCGGCATGTGGAGAACGCTTTCCGCGAGGTGGTGAACTCCACGGTGGATTACCGTGAGACCATGCTGGAATATGTCCGCACCATCAACCAGGAGATTACCAATAAACGGCAGCAGTATAACCTGCTGGCGGACGGAGGAGAATCGCGTTGAAAGCAGTGGGAACAAAGGGGCGGGTGTCCGTCTGGAAAAAACTGTACGATGACCGGATTTCCTGGCTGTATCTGTCTCCGTTTTTGATTTTGTTTATCACCTTTACCGTCATCCCGGTGATCATCTCGATTTTTTACAGCTTCACCAGCTTCGACCTGCTTCAGGCTCCGCGGTGGGTCTGGCTGGATAACTACAAAAACCTGTTCGTTAACGACGACGTTTTTCAGATCGCGGTAAAAAACACCCTGGTCTTTTCCATTATCACCGGGCCGGTGGGATATATTGCCTCGCTGCTGATCGCCTGGATACTGAATGAGTTCGGTCCGAAGTTCCGCGCATTGATGGTGCTGCTGTTTTATGCACCCACCATTTCCGGCCAGATTTACATGATCTGGGGCGCCATGTTTAGCAGCGACAGCATGGGCTATGTAAACGCGGTGCTCCTCCAGCTTGGCGTTATAGACGGGCCGATCCAGTGGCTGAAGGACACACGGTATATCATGACCATCGTCATCATCGTCGCCCTTTGGAT
>CAJFTG010000027.1 GCA_904419875.1 Candidatus Avimonas caecicola
ATAAACGCCAGGCCTCGCAAAGTTTTGAACTTCCATTCTGCTCAGGTATTATGGCACTTCGAACTCAATTCCTGTTGCACTTAGTTTGACAATTCACTAAACAAAAATAAGCTGTCGAAATATTGACAGGGCCCGTTCCTGCCATGTAAAATAAAAACGAAAAACCAAGTTTTGAGGAGGCTTGTGTGGAAATGAAACAAAGAAGTATCCCCGTGTGCATTATTCTCAGCATTATCACCTGCGGCATTTACGGCATCTACTGGTACATCGTCATGACCGACGAGTCCAACGCGCTGGTCGGCCGGCCGGGCTACGCCTCCGGCGGCGTGGCGTTTCTGCTGATGCTGGTCACCTGCAACATCTACGGCATTTATTGGGCCTACAAAATGGGGGAGAAAATCGATATCGCCAAGCAGATGCGCGGCTGGCCGAGCAGCAACAGCGGCGTGCTGTATCTCATCCTCCAGCTGATCTTCCCGATCATCGGCTGGGCGCTGATGCAAAACGAGCTCAACAAACTCATCAGCACCATGCAGCCCCCCGCGCAGCCGCCGATGTATCAGCCGCCGATGCAGCCTCCGGTTCAGTAAATCCTTCCATGCGGGCACGGGCGATCGGGCTGCTGAAATGGGCGCTGCTTCTCTGCCTGGCAGGCGGCGGGTACGCGCTGCTTATCCGGTGGACGGGCAGGGGCATCCCCTGCCCCATCCATGCGCTGACGGGGCTGTACTGTCCCGGGTGCGGGGTTTCCCGCTTTTGTATGGCGCTGCTCCGGCTGGACTTTGCGGCGGCCTTTCGCAGCAATGCGGCGCTGTTTATTCTGCTCCCGCTGGGGCTGGCGGTCCTTGCGGGATCGGCCGTGCGGTATCTGCGCACCGGCGAGCGCCGGCCGGCCCGCTGGCAGAGCGTTTCCGTCTGGGCGATGATCGCCGTGCTGCTGGCGTTCGGCATTCTGCGCAATCTGCCGGCGTTTGCCTTCCTGGCTCCGCAGTAGGGAAGCCGCAGGGAAGGGGAGCCGCCGGAGAGGAAAAACACAAGGGAAGCCCCCGTTCCGCGGCGTGCGGGACGGGGGCTTCCGGCATTTCCGCAGGCCGGCGCGCGGCCGGCCTTACATCAGGGGGGCGAACAGGCTGAACACCGCGCCGGTGAGCTTGCGGTACCACGGGCGGCGGCGCACCTCCTCCAGCGTGATCTCGCGGGAGAGGGCCAGGGTGCGCTCGATGTCCTCCTTCACCGCCGCCACCGCGGGCGCGCCGCAGAGGAACACGCCGTTTTCATAGTGCAGGAAAAGGCTGCGGTAATCGAGGTTGACCGACCCTACCGTGGCGCACCGGTCGTCGAACACCATCAGCTTGGCGTGGATGAAACCGGGGGTGTATTCGAAAATCCGCACGCCGGATTCCAGAAGATGGCGGTAATTTTCCCGGTTGACCACCCCGACATACCAGTGGTCGGGGACGGCGGGGGTGATGATCCGCACGTCCACCCCGCTGCGGGCCGTCAGGCAGAGGTCGTCGCTCAGGTCGTGGTCGATGATCAGATAGGGGGAGGTGAGCCACAGATACTCCCGCGCGCCTCCCGCCGCCTGGCGGATGAGGTCCAGCGCGGGGTTGCGGGGGTTGTTGGCCGGGCCGTCCGCATAGGGCTGGAAATACCCGGCCGCGCCGGGCACCGGGCGTTCGAGCAGGTAACGGGAGAAATCCTCCCCGACGTGGCGCACCGAAATATCCCACATCTGCAGGAAGATGACCGTCAGGCTGCGCACGGCGCTCCCCTCCAGCCGGATGCCCGTATCCTTCCAGTGGCCGAGCTTGGAGTTGACGTTGATGTATTCGTCCGCCAGGTTCACCCCGCCGCAGTAGCCGACCTGGCCGTCGATCACCACGATTTTCTGATGGTTGCGGTAATTCATGTAGAAATCGGAGACAAAGCGGTGGGCCGGGCTGAACACCGCCGCCTTGAAGCCCTCCGCCCGCAGGAGCTTGTCGAAATTGTCCGGGATCTTGAAAAAGCAGCCCACGTCGTCGTACAGCATCCGCACCTCCACCCCCTGCCGGATTTTTTCCAGCAGGATTTTGTGGACGCGGTCCCAGAGCACGCCGGTAGCCACGATGAAGTATTCGATAAAGATGAATTTTTCCGCCGCCTGCAGATCCCTTTCCAGCTGCTCGAAATATTCCTCGCCGCTGGGGAAATAGCGGGCGTCCGTCCCGCCGTAGAGGGGATAGCCGTTTTCCCTCAGCGCCCCGGCGTAGGTTTTGCAGGACGGGAACTGCTCCTGAAACGCGGCGGCGGCCTCCGCGTCCTGCGGAAGGAGGGAAAAGCCCAGGGTGAACGACGCCTTGAAGGCGCCCCGCTCCTTCTTGTTGAAATCCACCCGCCCCCAGGCGAAATACAGAAGCAGGCCGAAGACCGGGATGGTCAACACGATCACCAGCCAGGCGATGCGGTAGGCGGAGCTGTCGTGGCGGTTGATGAGGGAGATTACGGTGATCAGGGCGACAGCGTCAAAAAAGATATACAAAAACGCCACATTCGTTTTTAGGAAATAAGTGATCGCCCACATCATGCCGAGCTGGATAAGGATCAGCAGGGCGATGATGCCGATGCGCAGGTAGGTGGCAAAAGCGCCGGCCGCCTCCATGGGATGGTCCTGCCGGGCGTGGTCCTGGGATTTTTTCATGGCTCGGGCTCCTTTCCCGCTGTCTGTTCCCGCCGGCCGCCCGGCTCTCCGGCGGGCGGGGACGGCGGTTTTAAAGCCCCGTCCCCGGCGTACCCCGTCTTCCCTTTGGTGCGGCGGGAGAACCGGCGGTATACGATTCCGGCGCCCAGCAGCACAAGGACAAACACGCCCATCGGGATCAGGAACTGAGGGGAGAGCGGGTCGTGCGCGGAGGCGCCCATCAGGGTGACGGTTACCGCCTGGGGAAGCGCCCCGGCATACGAGGCGGCCAGATACCGGGAAAATTTCACCTCCTGGGCGCCCGCCAGCAGGCTGACGCTGTCGGTGGACACCCCCGGCAGCAGCCGCAGCGCCGCGATGGAGCGGAAACGGTCGAGCGCCTGTGCGGCCAGCAGGCGGTCGAGGATTTTGCTCCGGCCGCGCAGGAGGGCTATTAGTTTGTCCAGCAGCTTCTTCCCGAACCGCCGGCCGACAAAATAATCGAGGGAAAATTCCATCAGCAGAAAGCCGAGGGTCAGCGCGAAGGCGATGGGCGGGGAGAAGAGCAGGCCGGTGAGCAGATAGACCAGCGGCTGAGGAAGCAGCACCACCGTCGCCGCCTTGAGCAGATACAGCGCGGCGATGGCCGGGACGGCGGCCGGAGAATCCTTGAACCGGTCGGCGAAGGCCGCGGGCTCCATATCCAGGATTTGAAAAACCAGGACGGCGGCGGCGCCGATCACCAGGGCCAGCGCCAGCAAAGCCCAATACGGGCGGTTTTTCTTTTTCTGCATGGTGGGTCCTCCTCCGGTCTTGGCATTCGGGGCGGCGGACGGGTGGCCGCTTCGTCCGGCCGGCGCCTGCGTGCCTTTTGCCGGGAATAAAACCGCGCGTGCGGGGAATACTTCCAGCGCGGACGGCCTTCCCGGGAAGGGCGGCTCCCGGTTTCCTCCGCGGGGCTCTTGCTTTTCGGCGGAAAATCGGTTATAGTGGAGCTGGCCCGCTGCCGGGCCTTACAGGGAGGCGATCACCGCCAGGATTTCCACCGGCACGTCCCCGGTGTTCCGCACCGAATGCCCCTGGCCGGAGCGGGTGACGGTCGCGTCGCCCGCATGGACGGTGCGGATTTCGCCGTTGTCGTTGAACTCCGCGGTTCCGGAAAGGAAGTAGAACAGCTCTTCCTCCCCTTCGTGGATATGGTAGCCGATGGAGGCGCCCGCCGGCAGGGTGATCCGGGAGAACAAACGCAGCCCGGCATCGTAATCGCCCGGTTGGAGGGCGGGGGTAAGAGTGACCGTTCCGTCGCCTCCCCGCATCCGCTCGCGTTTTTCCGGGACCATGCCGCTGGCCTGTCGAATCATGGCAATACACGCTCCTTTTCCCTTTGTTCGTTTGTCCCGCCGCACGGCGGCGCGGACGGCCATACAACGGTTATTATACTGCCGTTTCGGCCTTCTGGCAAATTGTTTTGATTTTACCGCCGGCATTTTCCAGGGGGCGGCCGGCGTAAAATAGCTTGCAACCCATGCTTTCAGTAATTTTCAGGAAGGAGAATGACCAATGGCGAAGTACGTATGCACCGTCTGCGGATACGTTTACGACCCGGAAGAGGGCGTGGAGGACCAGGGGATCGCCCCCGGCACCGCCTTTGAAGACCTGCCGGACGATTTTGTCTGTCCCGTCTGCGGTGTGGGCAAGGACCTGTTCGAAGTCCAGGAGTAACCTGCCGGAATAGCACGGTGTCTCTGAAAAAGCGCGGCTTTGCGTCTTTTAACGCAGAACCGCGCTTTTCCAGGCCTGCATTTGGCGGCACACGCTTTTCGGCAGGGAATCCGTCCTTGTTTTGACGGGAAGGCCCGGCGGCCGGCGGAACGGGAACCGCCGCCCGTGAAACGGCTCCCCGTCCCTTTGAGACCGCCTGCTTTTTCAGCGGGGGACCGGCGGCGGAAGCCGGCTCTACGCCGCAGAGCGGCCTGGGCCGTCAATCTTCCTGCCGGCCGGCGGGCTGCCCGGCCGCTTTGGCGGACGACCCTGCGGGTTTGCCGCGGGCGGGAAGGCCGGCCGGTTTTGGGAAAATACGGTAACCCGCCCCGTCAGCCCCGCCGGCACGGCCTCCCGTGCGGGACCGCGGCGGCGCCCGCCCCCCGCCCCGGCGGAATGGAAAACTTTTGTTTCCACAGGGCGTAAAGGGTTTCCCGTCCTGCGGCCTTCCGTTTAAACAGGCGGGGAAAAACCACAGGGCATTTTTTGCAGTCCGGTTCCTTTGGCAGGCGGAAACGGCGGAGGGCTGCTGCATACGGCCGGCCGCTCCGTGAAGAGGATACGGGGACGGGGCATGGAGGGCCGGAGGACGGAAAATACGGGAAATACGGGGACCCAGGGATGTCCGAGGACGCCGAAGGACAGCAGGAGACACAAAATCCGGCCGCGCCGCAGGCCGGTGTGCAGACAGGCGGCTCGGAACCGTTGTACGGACAGCCGCATGGAAAAGGAGAAAAAGAAAACCCGCGGTGAGCAAGCAGTTCACCGCGGGTTTGGCTGCGGAACTAGGATTCGAACCCAGACAAACAGAGTCAGAGTCTGTCGTGCTACCCTTACACAATTCCGCAAAACAGGGCGCGCCCCGCCGTAAGGCGAAGCCGCTGTCAGAGGACAGCGTTATTATTATATCCGATTTTTGGGTTTTGTCAAGCATTCTCGGGAAACATTCCCATAAATTTTTTCGGCGCCGTTTGCCGCCTTCCGCTTTTCTCCCCTTTTCTCTCCTTTTGCCTCCTGTCTCCGCCAAGGGGGCCGGTATGTGTCAAGGGCGGCGGCCCGGCTCTCCGCCGGGAGGGATGAAGGGGCCGGAATATCCAAACCGGGGAACCGCCCGGGAGGCGTTTGCCTCCCGGGCGGTTTTTGAGAAACGCCGAAATTACTTCAGGCCGTTCTCGTACTGCTGAATCATCTTTTTGACCATCTGGCCGCCGATGGAACCGGCCTGCTTGGAGGTCAGGTCACCGTTGTAACCCTGCTTCAGGTTCACGCCAACCTCGTTGGCGGCTTCCATCTTGAAGCGGTTCAGGCCTTCACGGGCTTCAGGGACAAGATTCTTGTTGCTAGCCATGATTTTTCTACACTCCTTAAAATATTGAGCGGCTCAGGGCCGCTGTTTCTATTGCGTTTGCCAGTCCTATTGTTTGCCCGCAGCGGGGGAATATTACAGGAAACTAGAGGAAGCCAACGCGCTTTTTTCCAGCCATGAAAGCGCCGGCAGAAAGCCGCGCGGCTGTCCGGACGGCCGGCGCGCATGACCGGAACATGTCCAGTGTAACCGCTTTTGCGTTTTTCATGCACCTGTACGGAAGCCCATTTTTTGGCGGGGTTCGTCCGTTTTTTTGCGGAAGAATAAAAGCGGGGCTTAATCCTCCAGGGAAATTTGCCGTCCTTCCTGATTGACCGTGTAATTTTCCGTGTAAATCATTTCGGAAACCGTCAAAAAGCGGTATCCCTCGTTCTGCAGGCTCCGGAGGACCGCCGCCAGCGCCTGCGCCGTATTCTCGCCGCCTGCCCGGAACCGCACGATGGAGCCGGAGGAAACCCGGGACAGAACCTCCCGCGCGCTCTCTTCGGCGGAAAGCCCGTCCCGGGACTCCACATCCCACTGGATGCAGGACATGCCGAGCATCTCGGCGGTTTCGATCAAAGCGTCGTCGTAATCCCCGCGGGGCGCGCGGAACAGGGCGGGGCGTTCGCCCGTGACCGCCTGGATTTTATCGCTGCAGGCGCTGATTTCCCGGATCGCGTCGGCCCGGGGAAGGCCGGCCATGGAAAGGTGGGTATCGGAGTGGTTCATCACCTCATGCCCGGCGTCGTGCAGCGCCTTCGCCTCGTCGGCGCAGCGCTCCACCCATTCGCCCGTCACAAAAAAAGTCGCCTTCACCCCATACTGGGCCAGAACGTCGACCAGCTCCCGGATGTCCCCGTCTCCCCGGACGGCGTCAAAAGTGACGCTGACCACCCTGTCGGCGCGGTCGGTGCAGCAGATCGGCCGTTTCTGCCGGGCGGCCGCAACGGCGTTGGCATACGCGTAGGGGATGGCCGCCGCGGCGACGATCATCAGCACGGCGGCCAGAAAAAGCAGCGCCAGCGCCGCGGCAAGGTGGCGCCTGGTCAGGATTCGGTATTTTCCGTTGGGCATAACGCGTCCCTCCCGCACGGGACCGGCCGGAGGCCGGCCCGTCCCCTCTGTTTATTCGTATGCCGCCGGAAGGACTTCCATACCTTTTTCCGAGAGGAAAAGGGAGGGAGCCGGCCGGATAAACGGCGCGGCGGGAGAAAAGACGCCTGCCGGACGGAAAAACAAAAAGCCGGAGCGCGCAAAAAGCGGGCCGTACGATCGCACGGCCCGCCGGTCATTTTGTTAAAAGGGAAAAGGCTGTTTCCGAAGCCGTACGGCATCCGTCTGCCCCGACAGCGGACGCGTTTCCCGTCTTCTGTCTTTCCCTCCTCCCGCTTCTCGCCGCCGGATGAACGGCGGGAAGGGAGGCGGGGGTCAGCCGGCCGGTTCGGCGGGGCTTTCCTCGTCCAGGAATTCGCCGGGGCTGTTCCGGATGTATTCCCGGCAGCCGTCCAGCGGGTTTTCCCGCGCGGCGGCTTCGAGGAAACGGGCCTGCAGAGCGGCGGCGGCCCGGCCGTCCAGCGGCTCGCGGACCGCCTCCCGCAGGACGGCGGCGCATTCCGGCGCGCCGACCAGCTCGCACCCGTCCGCCGCCAGGGAGGCGAACTGCCCGGAGGGCCCGCTCAGGTACGCGGCCAGGCCGCCCGTCTCGATCTCATGGGTGGTCATCCATACGCTGTAGACCGCACAGCGGCCGCGGGAAAGGGCGGGAATGGTCTGATAGGCGTCCGGGCGGCGCTTGTCCAGCTTGGCGAGCAGGTTGGCGGCGACCGCGTTGACCAGCTCCCCGTCCGGAATCCCGTCCAGCAGGGGGCGCGTCATGGTTTTGTAGGTTTCCTGAAGCCGGTCGGCCTTCCCCGTCCGGCCTTTGCGGGCGTTCCCCCACAGGTACAGCCCGATGACCAGCGCGGCCAGGACGAGCAGGAGCAGCCAGAGGCCGGACCCGTCGCCGGAAAACAGGGCGGTTGCGCAAAGAGGCATCATAACAGTCCCTCCGTTTTTTACTGACAGGCCCGGGCCTTTTCGCCCGGCGCCGGTTCCCGTATTGATATATCCCCATCCGGGGAAAGAGCGGCGGGCGGGGCCTACCCCAGAAGCCGCACCGTGATCGGATTGGACAGGAGAAAGCCCTCCCGGGTCAGACGGATGCCCCGCTCGTCCGTCTCTACCAGCGAAGAGGGGAGCGCCGCGGCCCGCTGCCGGTAGGCTGCGGGAAGGGGCCGCCCGAATTTCCGGCGGAAGGCGGCCTCGTCCACCCCTTCGGTCAGGCGGAGGCGGAGCAGGATGTATTCCTCCTCGCTTCCCTCCGCGATGAGCCCGGGGGAATCAGGGGAAGGGGCGGTTTCCCGCTCGGGCCGGGGCCCTTCCCCGGCGAGGAAGCCGGCCAGATCACGCGGGTAGGCAAAGCGGCGCCCGCCCAGCCAGGAATGGGCGGAGGGGCCGAGCCCCAGATAGGGCTGGAGGTTCCAGTATTTGACGTTGTGCCGGCTGGCGAAGCCGGGCCGGGCGAAGTTGGAGATTTCATACTGCCGGTAGCCCTGTGCCTCCAGCGCTTCGCACGCGGCGAGATAGAGGGCGGCCTCCCCGTCCTCGTCCGGCAGGGCCAGCTCCTCCCGCCGGGCGGCGTAGGGGGTGCCCTCCTCGATTTTGAGCAGGTAGGCAGAAACATGCGCCGCCCCCAGCCGGGCGGCCTCCTCCACGGAAGCGCGTACCGTGCCGGCGGTCTGATGCTCCAGCCCGAGCATCAGGTCGAGGGAGAGGTTCCGGATGCCGGCCGACCGGGCGGCCCGCGCCGCCGCCTCCACATCCGAAGGCGTGTGCCGCCGGCCCAGGGAACGCAGTTCCGCCGGGGACGCGGACTGCATCCCCAGCGAGATCCGGTTTCCGCCCGCCGCCGCAAAGGCGCAGAAGGTTTCCTCCAGCCCGTCGGCGGGGTTGGCCTCCAGCGTGATTTCCGCCCCGTCCAGCCTGAAGAGACGGCGCGCCGTTTGTATCATCCGGGCCAGCCGCGCCCCGCCCAGCAGGGAAGGGGTGCCGCCGCCGAAATACAGGGTGTCCGCCGTTTCGCCGGGCAGGCGGGCGGCCCAGTCCTCCAGCGCGCGCAGCACCGCCGCTTCGTACGCGTCGAAGCGTTCCGCCGCCGCGGAGAGGGGATCGGCACGGGAACCGGCGCAGGAACCGGTGCAGGAACCGGTGCAGGGGGGAGAAACCGGGAGGGAATAGAAGTCGCAGTATGGGCATTTGGACACACAGAAGGGGACATGGATGTACAGGCCGATGGGCATAAGCAGGCTCCTTTCGGACGAGGGGCCCGGGGCCGCCTCCCGGATAGGGAAGCGGCTGCGCACCGGCGTCCTGCCGCAGCGCGCGTGTCCCCTCGCGGCCCTCGGGGCGTTTCGAAAAAGAGAGGGAAAGAGAGGGAAAGAGAGGGAAGGCCGCCCATGCGGGGAGACAGCGCCGGCCGGAAAAACGCGGCCGTGCGCCTGTACGGCGCGGAAGGAGGGCCGCTGGGCGCCGGTTCCGGCGGCGACCCTGTCCCGCGGCTTCTCAGTCGTCGTCCAGCTTGAGGACAGCCATGAACGCTTCCTGCGGCACTTCAACGCTGCCGAGCTGCCGCATCCGTTTTTTGCCTTCCTTCTGCTTTTCGAGCAGCTTCTTTTTCCGGGTGATATCGCCGCCGTAGCATTTGGCCAGCACATCCTTGCGCATGGCCTTGACCGTCTCCCGGGCGATGATCTTGCCGCCGATGGCCGCCTGGATAGGCACCTCAAACAGCTGGCGGGGGATATTGTCCTTGAGCTTTTCGCACATCCGCCGGGCGCGGGCGTAGGCGTTGCCCGCAAACACAATGAAGGAGAGGGCGTCCACCGCCTCGCCGTTGAGCAGGATATCCAGCTTCACCAGCTCGGACGGGGCGTAGTCCTTTAATTCGTAGTCGAAGCTCGCGTACCCCTTGGTGCGGGATTTGAGCGCGTCGAAGAAATCGTACACGATTTCGTTGAGGGGCAGCTCATAGTGGATGTCCACCCGGGTGGTGTCGAGGTACTTCATGTCCCGGAAGACCCCGCGGCGCTGCTGGCACAGCTCCATAATATTGCCCACATAGTCGTTGGGCGCCAGGATATGGGCGTCCGCGATTGGCTCCTCCGCCTTGGCGATGGCGCCGGGATCGGGATAGTTGGTCGGGTTGTCGATCAGCAGCACCGTGCCGTCGTTCAGGGTAATGCGGTAGATGACGCTGGGCGCGGTGGTAATCAGGTCGAGGTCATACTCCCGCTCCAGCCGCTCCTGGATGATCTCCATATGCAGCAGGCCGAGGAAGCCGCAGCGGAAGCCGAAGCCGAGGGCGACCGAGGTTTCCGGCTCATAGGTCAGGGAGGCGTCGTTGAGCTGGAGCCTCTCCAGCGCCTCCCGCAGGTCCTGATAATGCGCGCCGTCCGCCGGGAAGATACCGCAGAACACCATCGGGTTCACCCGGCGGTAGCCGGGCAGCGGCTGTGCCGCCGGACGGGCGGCGAGGGTGACGGTGTCGCCCACCCGCGCGTCGCCCACCGTTTTGATGGAGGCGGCGAGGTAACCGACCTCCCCGGCCCGCAGCCCCTGATTCGGTTCCAGGCGGCCGGGGCGCATGACGCCGGTTTCCACCACGTCGAATTCCGCGCCGGTGGCCATCATGCGGATCCGGTCGCCGGGCTTCACCCCGCCCTCCATGACCCGGAAGTAAACGATAACTCCTTTATAGCTGTCGTAATAGCTGTCGAAGATCAGGGCGCGCAGCGGGGCGTCGTCCTCCCCGGAAGGGGGCGGGATCTGCCGGACGACCGCCTCCAGCACCGCCTCAATGTTGGTGCCCTGCTTGGCGGAAACCGCCGGCGCCTCCGAGGCGTCGATGCCGATGATCTCCTCAATCTCCTGCCTCACCTCGTCCGGCCGGGCGGAGGGAAGGTCGATTTTGTTGATGACCGGCACGATTTCCAACCCGTGATCCGCCGCCAGGTAGGCGTTGGCCAGCGTCTGCGCCTCAATCCCCTGGGAAGCGTCCACAATGAGGATGGCCCCCTCGCACGCGGCGAGGGAGCGGGAAACCTCGTAATTGAAGTCCACATGGCCGGGAGTGTCGATCAGGTTGAACAGGTAGGTCTCCCCGTCCCGCGCCTGGTAGGACATGGTGACCGCATGGGCTTTGATGGTGATGCCGCGCTCCCGTTCCAGGTCCATGCTGTCGAGCAGCTGCTCCTCCATGTCGCGCAGGGCGACGGCCTGGGTCTTTTCCAGCAGGCGGTCGGCCAGGGTGGATTTCCCGTGGTCAATATGCGCGATGATGCAGAAATTGCGGATATGGCTGCGGGGTACGTTCAATGCAAACACCTCGTCGTTCTGTCTGTAAGCCGCCGCGCTTGTCCTGCGGCGGACAATAACGCCTTGGACGGATCTCAGCGGCATTATACCATATCCGCCGGGGGAAATACAACCGCTTTCCTCCGCGGCTTCCCGGCGTTTTCCCTGGGCTTTTCCTGTGCTTCCCCTGTTTTCCGTCCCCGCCCCGCCCGACCGCGCCGGCCGGCCGGCGCGGCTTGTCCCTTTTGCAGCGGATGAGGCCGGCGGGATGGGGATTTGCCGGCGGAGAAAGCGGGCGCAGGAGGCGTCGTGGCGACGCCGGACCGGCGGGAGCATCCTGCTGCGCGGCTGCGCCTGTGCCTGTGCTTTCAAACCGGCGGCCCGCTGACGCCTTGCCCCCGAAGGCCCCCGGGCTTCCGCCTGTCCCTTCCTGCCGCGGGGGAAGACGGAGCCTCTTCAGAGGACGCCGGGCGTATCCGGCGGCCGGCGTGCTGGCGGGACTTGGACTGCGCCCTCTTCTGCGGGCACGCCCTTGACGGCATGGCGGGGAATCGCGCGTCGGCGCGGCGTCTTTTCCCGGCGGGGGCAGGATAAGGAAAGGGGCAGGAAGGGAAGGTCAGGGAAAGGCCGGGGAAAGGCCAGGGGATGGTTGGGAAAAACCGGGGGAAGGTATCAGAAATGTAATCGGGCCGGCGGGAAAGTGTCAATTTTGTTATCGGATTGTAACTGCCCTGTAATTGCCTTTTTTTGTCGATGGAATATACTAAAGATAGAAAGCCCAATGCGGCATAAAGGAGCGATACAAGATGAAAAAGAGAAATCTTTCCTATCTCGCAGCGGCGCTTCTTCTTTCCTGCGCCCTGTTGGCGGGCTGCAACGGCGGAGGCGGGGAATCCTCCGCGGCGCCGACCGAACCGACGCCGTCCGCGTCCGACACTACCGAACCCGCTACGGAACCCACGACGGAGCCATCGGAAGAGGCGGCCGACCCCACCCAGCCGGAGCAGGACCCGACCGAGCCGGAGGAAACTCCCACCGACCCGGAAGAGGAGCCCACTGGGTCTGAGACAACGCCCACCCAGCCGGAAGGTGGGGATGACCAGCCCGGCGAACCGACCGCGGAGGCGGCGGAGCTGGCCAAGGCGCAGCTTGGCAAGCCATACCGGTACGGCTCCGCAGGGCCCGACGCGTTTGACAATTCCGGGCTGTTGTATTACTGCTACGGGCAGGCGGGCATTACGGTGCCCCGCCGGACGGGCGACCTGTACAGCCAGGGCACGGCGGTAGAGAAGGCCGACCTCCAGCCCGGGGATGCGGTGTTCTTCTGGAACACAAACGAGGGCAATCCGGAGTTCGCGGCCATCTATGTGGGAGACGGCATCTGCATCGCCGCCCGGCAGGAGGACACGCCGGTGTCGGAGCTGAATATGACCTATCCGTATTTTGAGGAGCATTACGTCGGCGCCCGCCGGTACACCGCCGGCTGAAGAGGCGAGACGGCCTCTCACCCGGCCGAAACGGCGGCGCTGTTCGCCCGGTATCCGGAGCAGGGGAACGCCGCCGGGATGCGATGCTTCCTAACGCCGGAGCTGCCGGCGTCCAGGGAAGGAGAGGCGCCGAGCCGGCGCCCATGAAAGACGCCCGGTGGGAAGAAGCGCCGCCGGACGATGCCCGCGGCCGGTTGCCGTATACCCTGCCATCCCATCTGCGCGAGGACGGAGGGGCGTTTATCTCCCAATCCGGGGACGGCAACGTCTATATATTCCCCGAAGCGATCCCGACAGGCGGCGGTTACCGGATTTCTTCCGTCGTCACCGGCCTGTGACCCGGCGGGGTACAAAGGCGATGAACAGGAAAACAGGACGGAAGCCCGACCGAAGCCCCGGTGGGAGGAAACCGGCATTCCGTGCCTCCGAATGACGGCGAAAAGCCCCGACGGGCCGCAGACAGCGGCCTGCCGGGGCTTTTTAGCGGCCGGAAGCCTCCGGACGCGCCGGGGGCGGGCCTGCACATGGGCGGCGGACGCGAAAGGGTGCATCCGGCGCGGGATGCGGGACCGGCGGGAAAGCGGCGGCGCGCCTTCCGCCGGGTCCGGACGGCGCGAAACGGATGCCGCGGGAGAGGGCGGACACCGGGTTGCCCCCGTACCCCCGCGCTCCCGCAGTGCGGCGGCTATGCTTTCCCGCGTCCATGCGTCCATGCGTCCATGCGCCCATGCACCCATGTTTCCGTGTCCCCGTATCCCCGTACTCCCGTGTCCCTGCGTCCCAGCGGGATGCCGCCCGCGTTACCGCCGCCTCCGCCCGAGCAGGAAGCCCGCGCCCACCAGAACCAGCGCCGCGCCGATGCCGGCCGCCGCCAGCTTGAGGAAGACCAGGAGGTTTTTTGTGCCGTACAGCACGGTTTCCCCGTTGATGCGGCCGAAGCCGCAGACAAAGCCGTGTTCCTTCTGCATGGTATCTCCCCTCCTTTCGCGGCCGGGCAGGCCGCCGGCATGGCCTTTCGGCCTTTGGCGTTTTGACCGGCTCCGTCAGCTCTGGCCGTCTTCCGCCAGCTGCCGCCGGCACTCCTGCAGGGATTTCTTCTGTTCCTCCCCCACCACGGGGTACTGCGGATCCAGCTTTCTCAGGTGGTGGATCACGATTTCCGAGATCAGCAGCCGGGCAAACCATTTTTTGTCCGCCGGGACGACGTACCACGGGGCGGAGGGGGAAGCGGTCGCATTCACCGCCTGCTCGTAAGCGTCCATATATTTGTCCCAGTGGGCGCGCTCCGCGATGTCGGCGGCCGAGAATTTCCAGTTTTTCGTCTCGTCGTCGATCCGGTCGAGGAATCGCCGCCGCTGTTCCTCCCGGGAAATGTGGAGGAAAAGCTTCACCACCGTGATGCCGTTTTCGGTCAGGTATTCCTCATAATTACGCAGCTGGCGATACCGGCGCGCCCAGAGCTTGTCGTCCAGGCAGCGGGCGGGGAGTTTCTGGCTGAAGGGGAGGTTATGCACTTTGCTCACCAGTACCTCCTCGTAGTACGAGCGGTTGAAAATCCCGATTTCCCCCCGGCCGGGCAGGGCCTTGTGCACCCGCCAGAGGTAGTCGTGGTCCAGCTCCTCCGCCGAGGGCTGCTTGAAGGAGACCACCTTCACCCCTTGGGGATTCAGCCCGCTCATCACATGCTTGACTGCGCCGTCCTTGCCGGCCGAGTCCATCGCCTGAAGGATGAGCAGCAGGGCCTCCCGGTCCTGGGCGTAGAAGCGGTCCTGCAGCCCGGCCATTTTGGCCACGTTTTCCGTCAGGCGGGAGCGGGCCTCCTTTTTGTCGTGGAAGCCGTTGGTGCCGGCGGTGTCGAACTCCCGAATGTGGAAGCTCCCTTTTTTCGTGAAGCGGTAATCGCGGATATCCAGCGAAGGCATGGCGGTCACTCCTTTTTGATAGTGGGAACCGGGCGCGGGCTATGCCTGGGTCCGGTCCGGTTTTTCGTCGGGCAGGAGGTAGGGCTCGACCGTCCGAAGGAGCCGCAGGCCGATGGTGGCGGTCAGCCGGATCCCCTCCGGGGTGTATTCGTCCAGCTCCACCGCGCCCTCCCGCCGGCACTGCTCGGCCAGCGCGCCCTGGGAATAAGGGAGGAGCATGGTTACCCGCCGCCGGTCGGGCGGGAGGGCGGCGGCCACCGCATCCAAAAGGGCGGGCAGCCCCTCGCCGGTGAGGGCGCTTACCCGCACGGCGTTCCGCCCCGCTTCGGGCAGGAGGGCATCCCCCGCCCGGTCGCATTTGTTGAGCACCGGGATGACCGGCCGGTCTCCGCGTCCCAGGTCGCGGAGCAGCGCCCCGGTGACCGCCAGATGCTCGGCGGCCTCGGGGCTGGACAGGTCGCAGACGTTGAGGACGACATCCGCCTCGGCCGCCTCCTCCAGCGTGGAGCGGAACGCATCCACCAGATGGTGGGGGAGGCGGCGGACGAAGCCGACCGTGTCGATCAGCAGCACCCGCCGCCCGTCCGGCAGCCGGAGGGCGCGGGCGGTGGGATCCAGGGTGGCGAAAAGCTTATCCTCCGCCAGAACGCCCGCGTCGGTCAGGGCGTTCATCAGCGTGGACTTGCCGGCGTTGGTGTAGCCGACCAGGGCGACGGTGTTCACCCCTTCCTTTTGCCGGCGGCAGCGGCGCATCTGCCGCTGCCGTTCCACTTCCCGAAGCTGGCGCCGCAGGGCGTCGATCCGCCGGCGGATATGGCGCCGGTCGGATTCCAGCTTGGTTTCGCCCGGGCCGCGGGTGCCGATGCCGCCGCCCAGCCGGGAGAGCGCCGTCCCCTGCCCCGCCAGGCGGGGAAGGAGATATTGGAGCTGCGCCAGCTCCACCTGCAGGCGGCCCTCCGCCGAACGGGCCCGCCCGGCGAAGATGTCAAGGATGAGGGTGGTGCGGTCGACCACCCGGCGGCCGGCCGCCGCCTCCAGGTTGCGCAGCTGGGTGGCGGTCAGCTCCCGGTCGAAAATAATCAGGGAAATATCGTGGTGTTCGCACAGGGCGGCGATTTCCTCCAGCCGGCCGCTTCCAATGCAGGTCGCCTGATCGGCGGACTCCCGCTTCTGCACGACCCGGGCGAGCACCTGCGCTCCGGCGGTACGGGCCAGCTCCTCCAGCTCGTCAAGGGAAACCTCCGCGTCGAATTCGCCGGTGTCCACCGAAACCAGGAGGGCGGTTTCCCGCGGCTCCCGGTCGGTTGTCCTGTTTTCTGTCTCCTGTGGTTTCAAAGCAGCTCCTTTTCCCCGCGGCGGCCTCCGGAAAAAACGGGAAGGCCCCGCGGCGCAGCGGACGGCGCCCGTTTGTGAGCGCGCCGTTTTATTGTGTTCCGATGGATGCGGGTTATGCGCCGGCATTTGGGCAGGCGGGCCGGCGGCGGAAAAGCGCCTCCCGGGAAAGCGGCCGGAAAGCCGGACGCGGAGCCGGAAGGGGAACGCCGCCGTTCCCGGCGAAAGCGGGAAGGAGGAAGGAGGGAAGGGAGGAAGGAGGGGGGAAGACGGCTGCCGGGGCGTATGCCTGCGACTCTATTATAAGCGGCTGCTTGTGCATTGTCCATAGATTCCCTCTCGCACGCCCCGGAAAAATTCGTGACGGAAAAGTGCGGGACCGCGCGCTTTTCGTCGAAGGTTTGTGGTACAATGTTAAACAGAATAGGGAGTTTCGCGGACGCTTCGGCCCCTGCCGGGCCGGGCGGCGGATGACGAAGCAAACGAGGGCAAGGGAAAGGGAAAGGCAGAGAAGGCCGGAGAAAGAAAGCAAGAGGACGAAAAGGCGCAGGCCGACGACGTGAAAAGGGGAAATCGACATTGTCTCAGATGAATTCCGGGGAAATTATCTTCAATCAGGAAGACCGCGTGGCTCCGCTGAGCCTCATCGCCCTGCAGAGCGCGACCGAGCTCGGCGACAAGATCAACGCTTACCTGACCGAGTGGGCCTCCCACTCCAACCGTCCGCAGGAAACCTTTTTGATCGAATCGGAATGCCCGCGCTTTTCCTCGGGCGACGGCAAGGGCCTGATCAAATCCAGCATCCGCGGCGACGACCTGTTCATCCTGGTGGATGTGGGAAACTACAGCTGCTCCTATAAGATGTTCGGCCGGGAGAACAACATGTCCCCCGACGACCATTATCAGGACCTTAAGCGGGTGATCCAGGCCGCCAGCGGCAAGGCGTACCGCATCAATGTGATAATGCCCATCCTGTACGGCGGCCGCCAGCACCGCCGCAATTACCGGGAATCGCTGGACTGCGCCGTGGCCCTGCAGGAGCTGCAGCATATGGGCGTGTCCAACATCATCACCTTCGACGCGCACGACCCCCGCGTCCACAACGCCATCCCCCTGATGGGGTTTGACAACGTCATCCCCTCCTATCAGGTGCTGAAGGCCCTGTTCCACAAGGTGCCCGACCTTCAGCCCGACCGCGACCACCTGATGGTGGTCAGCCCGGACGAGGGCGCGATGAACCGCAACATGTATTATGCGTCGGTGCTGGGCATCGACCTGGGCATGTTCTATAAACGCCGCGACTATTCCACCGTGGTGAACGGCCGCAACCCGATCGTCGCCCATGAGTATCTCGGCAATTCGGTGGAGGGCAAGGATGTGTTCATCGCGGACGACATCATTTCCTCCGGCGAGTCGATGCTGGACATCGCCTATGAGCTGAAAAAGCGGAAAGCGAACCGGATTTTCGCCTATGCGACCTACGCCATCTTTACCAACGGGCTGCAGGCGTTCGACAGGGCGTACCGCGACGGGGTGCTCAGCGGCGTGCTCGGCACCAACCTGACCTACCGCACCGAAGCGCTCAAAAACCGCGAATGGTTCTATGAGGTGGACGTGTCCAAATACATCGCCTATTTTATTGCCGCCCTCAATCACGATGTGTCGGTCAGCCTGATTATCGACCCGCATCAGAAGATTCAGAACCTGCTGGAGGAGCGCCGCCGCGGGCAGTGAGCGTCCTTTGCGGGGAGGAGGAGTTTCCATGACGAACACGATGGAGCGCATTGCCCGCCTCAAGCGGGAGCAGGATGCGGTCGTGGCCGCCCATACATACCAGTCCCCCGCCGTTCAAGCTGTCGCCGATCTGCTCGGCGACAGCTTTGCGCTGGCCCGGAAGGCGGCGGAAACCGACGCCGCGGCCGTATACATGTGCGGCGTCCGCTTTATGGCGGAGGGGGTGAAAATCCTCTGCCCGGAAAAGCGGGTGGTGCTGGCGGAGCCGGCTGCGGACTGCCCGATGGCCCGCCAGATTGACCCGAAGCGGGTGGAGGAATTCCGCGCCGCCCATCCGGAGGCGGCGGTTGTGGCCTATATCAACACCACAGCGGAGCTGAAGGCGGTTGCGGATGTCTGCGTTACCTCTTCCTCCGCGGTCAGAATTGTGCGGAGCCTGCCCCAGCGGCGGGTCCTGTTCATACCCGACCAGCATCTGGGCGGGTATGTGCGCTCGCAGGTGCCGGAAAAGGAGATCCTCACCTGGGACGGATACTGCCCCGTCCACCACGGGATCACCGCGGGGGACGTGCGCGCCGCCAAGGCCGCCCATCCGGACGCGGCGGTCGCCATCCATCCCGAATGTCCTGCCGAGGCGGTGGCCCTGGCCGACGTGGTCGGTTCCACCGCCGCGATCATTGACTTTATCCGCGATTTTATGCACTCCACCGACCGGCCGGTCATCGTGGCAACCGAGCGGGGGGTGGCGGATCGGCTCTCCCTTGATTATCCCGGGCGGCTGTTCCAGCTCCGGCCGGAGCAGTTGACCTGCCCGGATATGAAGCTTACCACGCCGGACAGCGTCCTGGCGGCCATGGAAGGCCGGGGCGGCGAGGAGATCGTGATGGACCCCGCGCTGATGGAAGCGGCCCGCGCCAGCCTGACGAACATGATCCGTCTGGGGGGCTGACGCGGTGGCGAGGAAGGCGCGCCGGGAGGTTCTGCCCGCCCTGCCGCGCCTTTTCACCCGGCTTCATCCCGATGCTCCGGCGGCGGAGGCGGGGGGCACGGCGCTGTGGGAGACGGCGCGGGCTTTTCCCGGCTGCTCCGTTCTGGCGGCGGAGGCGGACGGGGAGCCGGTTTCCACCTGCACGGTGACGGTCATTCCCAACCCGACCCACGGGGGAAGGCCGTATGCGCCGGTGGAGAATGTGGTGACCGGCGCGGCATACCGCGGCCGGGGACTGGTCTTTGCCTGTCTGCGGGAAGCGGAAACGCTTGCCCGGGCAGCGGGCTATAAGCTGATGCTGATGACCGGATCACGGGAGGAGAACACCCTCCGTTTTTACGAGAGGGCAGGGTATAACCGGACGGATAAAACCGGCTTTGTCCGCTGGCTGTGAGCCGCGGACGGATTTCCCGGGCGGCCGCCCGCCGGAAGCGAGGTTTTCTGTGATGAAAAACGAATACGACGTACTGATCGCGGGCAGCGGGGTGGCCGGCCTGTACGCGGCGCTGAATTTCGCCCCCGACGTGCGGGTGCTGGTGCTCTCCAAGCGGGAACTGACGCTGTGCAACAGCTTTTTGGCCCAGGGCGGCGTGGCCGCGGTGGTGGACAGGACCAACGACGATTACCGGCTGCATATCGCGGACACCCTGATCGCCGGCGGGTATAAAAACGACCTGCGCTCCCTGGAAATCCTGGTGAACGAAGGGCCGGAGGATGTCCTCCGCCTGGTGAAGGAGATGGGCGTTGATTTTGACCGGGACGAGCAGCAGCACATCTCCATGACGCTGGAGGGCGGGCATTCCCGCCGCCGGATCCTGCATCACAAAGACTCCACCGGGCGGGAGATCACCGAAAAGCTGCTTGCCGCCGCGCAGCAAAAGCCGAATATTTCGTTTCTGGAAAACGCACAGCTGGCCTCCCTGACCCCGGCGGGCGGCGGCTTCTGGGCGGGGCTGCTGGTGAAGGGGGAATACCGCGCCCTTTCCTGCTCCTACTGCATCCTCTGCACCGGCGGGATCGGGCGGGTGTATCCCTACACCACCAATTCCGCGATCGCGACCGGCGACGGCATCACCCTGGCCTATGAGCTGGGGGCGCGGGTAAAAAACCTGCGGCTGGTCCAGTTTCATCCCACCGCCTTTGCCGCGGCCCAGGGCCGGGAACGCTTCCTGATTTCCGAAGCGGTGCGGGGCGAAGGCGCGATGCTCCTGAACACGGACGGCGAACGGTTCATGACCCGGTACGACGAGAGGGGCGAGCTCGCCCCCCGCGACGTGGTCTCCCGCAGCATTATGCTGGAGGCGCAGCGGACAGGCAGCGAAAATTTCTATCTTGACATCACCTTCCGCGGCGGGAAATTTATCCGCGACCGCTTCCCGATGATTTATGAGCGCTGCCTGGAGGAGGGTGTGGACATCACCAGGGAGCGCATCCCGGTCTTCCCCTGCCAGCATTATCTGATGGGCGGCATCGACGTGAACGTTTACGGCGACACCACGGTGGAGAGGCTGTATGCAGCGGGCGAATGCTCCCACACGGGGGTGCACGGGCTCAACCGGCTGGCGAGCAATTCCCTGCTGGAGGCGCTGGTTTTCGCCCGCCGCTGTACCTACGACATCAGCCGCCGGATGCGGCACGAGGAAAGCGGGGTCACCCTGCCCGCGCCGTCCGCCCCGGCGGGAGGGCGGGCTCTCGACCCCGGCCACCGCACCCGCATCCGGGCGATCATGCAGAAAGCATGGTTTGTCATCCCCGACTACGACGCGGTGCGGGAGGGGCTGCGGGAAGCAGCCGCTATTCTGGACGAGCTGAAAAGCGGCGGCTACGCCCTGACCCCCGATTACATCGAGGCGAAAAGCCTGGCGACTGTGTGTACCATCATCCTGAGCGAGGTCATCCGCGAGGTGATCGAGAAGCAGGACGACAATAAAACGGCCCTCCCTTATTAAGGGCGGGAGGAACGGAGGAACGGCTATGCTGCTGCCCCAATTCGCGGTAGACGACGTGATTAAAACCGCGCTGGCTGAGGACATCAATTATATTGACACCACCACCGACCTGATGATTCCGGAGGAATCCCGGTCCGCCGCCCATTTCCTGGCGAAGGCGGAAGGGGTGCTCTGCGGCATCGACGCGGCGCTGCGGGTCTTTACGCTGCTGGACCCCACGTTCCGGGCTGCGGTGTTCAAGCGGGACGGCGACCGGGTGCGGCCCGGGGATGTGATCGCGGAGGTGGAGGGCTCCACCCGTTTCCTGCTCAAGGGGGAAAGGACGGCGCTCAACCTGCTGCAGCATCTGTCCGGGGTGGCGACGGCTACCGACCGCTGCGTGCAGATCGTGAAGGGGACGCGGGCCTCGATCGCCGACACCCGCAAGACCCTGCCGGGGCTGCGGTCCCTTCAGAAATACGCCGTCACCGTGGGCGGCGGCCGGAACCACCGCTTCAACCTGTCGGACGGCGCGATGCTCAAGGACAACCACATCGATGCGGCGGGCGGCATCACCGCGGCGGTGAAGGCCATCCGCACGAGGCTGGGCCACATGGTCAAGCTGGAGGTGGAAACCCGCAACCTTGCCGAGGTGAAGGAGGCGCTGGAGGCCGGCGCGGATGTCATCATGCTGGACAACATGGATTGCCCCGCCATGGCGGAGGCGGTCCGCCTGGTGGACGGAAGGGCGCTGCTGGAAGCCAGCGGCGGCATTACGGACGCGACCCTGCGCGCCGTGGCGGAGACCGGGGTGGACATCATCTCGGTCGGCGCGCTCACCCATTCGGTCCGGGCGCTGGATATTTCCATGAAAATCCGGTAATGGAGAGGATAGAGGGAAAAAGGAGCCTGCGGTTCACTGCCGCAGGCTCCTTTTCTATGCCCCGGGGGCGCTGTCTTCCGATGCGCCCGGTGAATCGGGAGAAGGAAAGGCTCCGTTCAGAGTAAAAAACGACTGCCCAAACAGCGAACAGGACTGGCAGGATGGAGAACAGCAGGTTTTGTCTCTTCTTTAAAGAATGGGCATTATATGGGCATTATACAGGCATTAAAAAGAACGCTGAGAACGATTGTTCACAGTTTCCACCGGGTTTTCCACACAGTATAAATCCCCGGCTTTATAAAAAATGGTATTGCCGGCTCCCGGGACCTGCCTGCGGGAACCGCGCGTGTCCTGTGCCGCGGGGGCGGTAAGCGCCCGGCTCCGCCTCGCCGCCCGAAGAGGCGGGATGTGCCGGAGGAGCCGGTGAAGGCCGGTGAAAGCCGGTGGAAGCCGGAGCTTTCAGGACCCGGGGGTTTACGCACCCATGGTTTAAAGGGCGCCGCAGGATTTCCTCCTGCGGCGCCCTTGGCTGTGCAACGATCCAAAGCCGCCCCGCCGGGACGGCTTTTCCGGAAAAGGACCCGCTTACATGTGCTCCTCGATGTAGGCGACCACTTCCCCCACGGTGCGGATATGTTCGATCTCCTCGTCCGGGATCTCCACGTTGAACTCATCCTCCAGAGACATCAGCATATCCACAACGTCCAGCGAATCGGCGCCGAGGTCGTCGGCGATGTTCGTTTCCGGGGTAATCGAATCCTCCTCAACATCAAACTGATTGCTGAGAATCGCCTTTACCTTCTCGAGTACCATCCAGCTTCATCCTTCCATCGTATTGTCTGTGAATTTGCCGCCGCAAAATAGACAGCGGCCCGGCTTTGTGCTATAATTTCCCTGACGGCCGAAGTCAAAGCCGCGCCCGGGCCCGGACCGTCCCGGTACACCAAAATATTATTAGCAAAATCCTGTTTTGTCAATCACCTTTTGGAAGATTTTTCGAAATTCTGGAAACGGAGTGGATTTCCCGCAGTTTTGCCAATTTTTACTGGGAAAGGAAGCTTGTCTATGAAATTCGGCGTCCCCTATTATGTCATCGGCCATCCGCTGGGGCACAGCATGTCCCCGTTTATCCACACGCGGCTTTTCGCCGCCCAGGGCCATACGGTGCGTTATGAGCCGCGGGATATCCCGCCGGAGCGGCTGGAGGCGGAGCTGGCCGGGCTGCTGAAGGAGGCGGGCGGCCTGAACGTGACCATTCCCTATAAGCAGGCGGTTATCCCGCTGCTGGACGGCCTGCGCGGCCGGGCGGAGCTGTACCGCTCGGTCAACACCATCGACATTACGGAGCAGGGCCGCTTTGGCTACAACACGGACGCGGAGGGCTTCCTCGCCGCGCTGGAGGGGGGCGGCGTGGCGCTCCGGGGCCGGGTGGCGCTGCTTGGCTGCGGCGGGGTGGGGCGCACCTTCGCCTGCGAGGCCGCGCTCGCCGGCTGCACAATTGTCAACGGCGTGCGGGAGGCCGACCTGCCCCAGGGCCGGGAGCTGGAGGCGTATGTGCGCCGGCTGGTTCCCGCGGCGTCCTATGAGCTGACCACCCTGGACAGGCTGGAAGGGGACTTCGACCTGCTGATCAACGCCACGCCGGTGGGCATGTATCCGCATACGGACGCCATGCCGGTGGGCAAGCCGGTCCTCGCTCATACGGCGGCGGTATTCGACGCGGTGTATAATCCCGGCGTGACCGCGCTGCTGGCCTGTGCGGCGGCGAACGGGGCAAGAACCGTCGGGGGGATGCCGATGTTGGTCTGGCAGGCGGCGATCGCCCACCGCATCTGGTATCAGGCGGAATTTACCGCCGATGCGATGAACGCGCTCATCGACGATTCCCAGAAGGAAATGCACCGCCTGTTCGGCTGAACAGGGGCGGGAATCCCGGCAGCACGGAAGCCGCCGGCGGGCCATCGGCTCCGCCGGCGTTTGAAAAGGAGACAAGCCATATGCGTTCCCTTATCCTCTGCGGCTTCATGGGCTGCGGAAAAACCACCGTCGGGAAGGCCCTGGCCGCCCTGACCGGCCGGGAGTTCCTGGATATGGACCAGGAGATCGAGCGGCGGGCGGGACTGACGGTCTCGGAAATCTTCGCGCGCTTCGGGGAGGCGGACTTCCGCCGCCGGGAGCGGGAACTCTGCGCCGAATTGGGGCGGCGGGAGGGCCTGGTGGTGGCCGCCGGCGGCGGCGCGCTCACCTTCCCTGAAAATGCGGCCGCCCTGTCGGAAAGGGGCGCGGTGGTGCTGCTCGACGTTCCGCTGCCCGTCCTCCTCCGCCGGCTGGAGGGGGATACCACCCGCCCCCTGCTGGCCCGTCCGGACCGGGAGGAGGCGGCGCAGGCGCTGTACGACCGCCGGCTGCCCCTTTACCGGGCGGCGGCGGGATACGTTGTGAACGCGGACGGCGCGCCGGAAGCGGTCGCCCGGGCTGTTGCAAAGGCCGTCGGCGAATAAGCGCAACGCCCCTTGCGCCGGGGAACCGGCCGCCGGGCCGGCTGCTTCTATTGCCCGCCGTTCAGACGGCCCTGCGTGCGCAGCGAGGGGAAGCCCCACTGACGCAGCACCTCGTACGCGCCGACCGCCACCGTGTTGGACAGGTTGAGGGAGCGGGCCGCGTCGTCGTCCAGCATGGGCAGGCGGACACAGCGCTCCCGGTTGGCGGCCAGAAGGCTTTCGGGCAGGCCGGCCGTCTCCTTGCCGAAGACCAGATAGCAGCCGTCCGGGTAGGAGAGGTCGGAATAAACCGTTTTTCCTTTGGTGGTGAAGTAGAAAAACGGCCCGGCGTTGCGCGCAAAGAAATCCGCGAGGTTTTTGTAATAGGTGATGTGCAGCAGGTGCCAGTAATCCAGGCCGGCGCGCTTGAGCTTTTTGTCGTCGATGGCGAAGCCCATCGGCTCCACGATATGGAGATGCGCGCCGGTGGCGGCGCAGGTGCGGCTGATGTTGCCGGTGTTCTGCGGGATTTCCGGTTCCACCAGCACGATGTTGAGCAGCGGCATACGTGATTCGGTCCTTTCCGGCGGGATTTTTCTGCCCGGGGAACGCGACGCCGTCCGGAAGGCCGGGGCGGCGGGCGCGGGGCTTCGCCATTTTTGAAACGCCGGGCGGCTTCTGACAATACCGCACGGTTGTTATCGGTATATGGATGGCTGCGGGCTTTCGTGATCTTCGGAAATCGGCGCGGACGGCTTGTCCAATGGGGACGTCGGGGATCGAAGCAGGGAAGGACGGCTCTGCACGGGGGCAGCGCTTGCAGCCGGCGCGGACTTCTCCATGGCCACATCCCGGATTCTGTCCAAAGCTGTTTGAAAAATCGGCATTTTTCACAGCCTGAACGGTCTTTACCGGAATGCCTTCACGGCCTGCCGCCCATCAATCTGTTCGGATGCGCCGGCCCGATCGGTCGGGCGCGCCGGACACCGTTTCGGCCGCCGCCCGCAGCGGCGGCTCCAACTGCTTACAGGCAGTAAAGGGCAGCAGCAGGCAGCAGCAGGAGGAGCAGCAGGCAGCAGGAGGCAGCAGGGGAAAAGCTTTCCGTATCCATTGTACGACGTTTTCCCGAAAAATACAATCTTTCCAACAATTTACCCGTTTGAAAGAGCCTTCCTGAGAAACAATAATACCGGTTCAGAAAGGGCGGAAACCGGCTTTCCGGCCCGCCTGCTGAACGGCTGAGAAGTTCGGACAGGAGGAGGGGAAACGGATGACCAAGGGCGTTATGGGCTTTATGAAGGGCATCGGCATGGGCATCGCCGTCGGATGCGTGGCCGGTGCGGTCGGCACCACGTATATGCGATCGAATAAAAAGAGCCTGAAGAAAAACGTGGGGAAAGCGCTGCGCAGCGTCGGCGACCTGGTGGACGACGTGACGGGAATGTTTTAAACAAACCGCCGGCGAGGAGAAGGAGGGCCGCTGCCGATGCAGCGGCCCTCCTGATTTCAGCCCGCTCTTTACGGGGGCGCCTTTTTCGTGTATGATACGGGGGAAGGCGCCCCGCATAACGGGGGCGGGCGACAGGGAGGAAGACCGTATGGACACAGGGAAAGAGCGCGCCGGGGCCGCCTGGGGCGGCAGCGCGGCCGACAGGACAGGCCGGGGATACCGAAGGGAGCATGGAGGGCAGCGCGAAGGGCGGCGCGAAGGGAAGCGCCGCCTTTTCATCCTTGCCGGCGCGCTTCTGGCCGCGCTGGCTGTGCTGGCCGGCTGCGCGGCGGCGGACCCCCGGGCGATGAAGGAGGGCTCCGGCCATTTTCAGCGGCAGGACGCCCTGCCGGAGCTGTCGGAGGAAGGGATCAAGTGCGCGATTACCGAGGCGTATTATACCAACGACGGGGGCCTGTTCCTCAAGCTGAAGCTGTCCAATGGGACGGAGGCCGACCGCCGCCTCCTCACCCTGGATGTGACGCTGAAAAACGAGCGGGACGAGGGGATCGCGGTGGCGGCTACCGACCAGATCGACGAGGCGTTCTATGTGCCGGCCGGCGGATACGGGGATATGAGCTTTTTCATCTCTTCCGAATACTTATCCAAAACCGACGACGACCTGGACAGCCTGACCTATGAAATCCGCACCACCAGCCAGGCCGTGAAGGTCGAAACCACGGCGGCGGAACAGACGCAGGCAGAGGACGGACTCGCCGGATAAAAAGGAGAGGGGGACGCATCGGCGTCCCCCTCTCCTTTTTAATAGGCAATCGGTTATGCGGCGGGAATGACCTCGTCCTCCGGCGGGAGGGCCGGGTCCTCGGTGGGAGGGGTTGACGGGCTGTCGGTGGCGTCGGGCTCCTCCGGCTGCGTCTGGGTGACGGAGCCGGTCGTCGTGTCGGCCGTCGCACCCGTGGTGGAGCCTGTGCTGCCGGTAGTGGAATCCGTCGCCTGCGCGGATGTGGAGGTGGTTCCGGCCGTTGTGGCGGAGCCGTCCGTCGCCGGCCCCTCAATCCCGGCGTTGGGCGTGCCGCCGTGGGCGGTGCAGTAGCCGGGCACATTGTCCGGCTTGTAGTACCCTGTGCCGGTGCTGGTGCAGCCGGTGTTGGCCAGCAGGCCGGTGGTCTGGCAGAACAGGGCCTTGACGGTGGTGTCGGGCTTTTCAAATTCCTTGGCTCCGAGCCCTTCGTGCAGGGCGTTCATCGCTTTCTGCCAGAGCCTTCGTGCGTAGGTGGTGTCCGAATTGCGGATCTCGTCGTTGTTGTCGTAGCCAAACCAGCAGGCGCCCACGTAATAGGGCGTTCCGCCCACATAATACACGTCCTTCTGGTCGGTGGTGGTACCGGTTTTGGCAAAGGTGGTGAAGCCGGTCACGCCGTAGCCGCGGCCGGTGGCGCCGTTTCCGCCGTCGATCACCCTCTGGAGCAGCTGGTTCATGACGTAGGCGGTATTCTCGTCGAGCGCATGGATGTTGGACGGCGAGTTCTGGAGAATAACCTCGTTGCCGCGCTCCACCCTTTCAAAGGTGTAGGGCTGATTGTAGTATCCGCCGTTGCCGAACACCTGGTAGGCGGCCGCCATTTCGATGCACTTGACCCCATCGGTCACGCCGCCCAGAGCCAGCGAGGGGATGATATCGGTCAGGATCTGCCCGTTGACCTCTTTGGAGCGCACCAGGGTGGTCATGTGCAGGTTGTTGGTCAGAAAATCGAAGCTCCGCTCCGGCGTCAGCTCCATAATCAGCTTGGCCGGGATGGTGTTGAGCGACCATTTGACGGCCGATTCCATGGTGACGTTCCCGTTGTAATAGTTGTCAAAGTTGCGGGGCCAGGTGCTGCCGTCGTCCATGGTCATGGGATGGTCGTCCATTACCGTGGAATAGGTGATGAGGTTGAGGTCGATGGCCGGCGCGTATACGGCGATCGGTTTCATGGCCGAGCCGGGCTGCCGCACCGAGGTGGTGGAGCGGTTCAAAACGCGGTTGGCGGTCTTTTCACCCCGGCCGCCCACCGTGGCCACCAGCCGCCCCTGATAATCGATGATGGCGATGGCGGCCTGCGGGTCCTCCTTGTCGCCGCTGTGATGGTCGGGGTAATTGGCGTCGTTTTCAAAAATGGCGGAAACCCGGTCCTGCAGTTCCTCGTTTTCGCAGGAATAGATCTCCAGGCCGCCGTAATAATACATCTGTTCCGCCAGTTCATAGGTATAGCCGTAATTCTCCATCAGGGCGTTGATTACGTCCTCGGTCAGCTTGTCGGCGTAATAATCCTGTACGTCCACACGGCGCATGTTGCTGCGGAAGACCAGTTCCTCGTTGTAGGCCTGGATGTACTCGTCCTCGGTGATGAAGCCGTTGCGGTACATTTCCTGCAGGACAACCTTCTGCCGCTGCTTGATATTGTCCGGATGAAGATAGGGGTTGTACCGGCTGGGGTTCTGCGTCACGCCGGCGATCAGCGCGCATTCGGCCAGGGTCAGGTCCTGCACGTCCTTGCCGAAGTAATAGTTGGCGGCCGCCCCTACCCCGGTAATGTTGCCGGACAGCGGCAGGATGTTCAGATACGCCTCCAGAATCTGATCTTTGCTGGCGTTCTTCTCCAAATCGATGGCGCGGAAAATCTCCCGGACTTTGCGCGAAATTTTCACATCATCGTCCTGGGTGATGTTTTTGATCAGCTGCTGGGTGATGGTGGAACCGCCGTAGGTGGAGCGGAAGTGGAACACCTGGTTGACGGCGGCGGAAATGGTGCGCATCCAGTCAACGCCGTAGTGGTCGCGGAACCGCTTGTCCTCAATGGCGATTACGGCGTTCTGCATGTTCAGGGGGATATCGCTCAGGTCGGTCCAGACGCTGTTGGCGCCCTCCACCCGCTGGATTTCCTCCCATTCCCCGGCGGCGTTTTTCGCGTAGACGATGCTGCTTTCATCAAACTTGAGCTCGTCGAGGTCGATCGGCACCGAGGAATCGATGTTGGCCACCACGTAGACGACCATCACGCAGCCGACGATGCTGGCGGTGATTGTTCCTATGAGGAAAATGGTCAGAATGCACTTCATGACCGAGGCGAGCACCCTGCGGGCGATGCGCACCGGCTTTTTCTGTAGGAACTGCCTTACCGTGCCGGCGGGCTTTCCGGACTTTTTCGCCTTGCCGCTTCCTCCGGCCTTTCCCGGTTGCTTCATTCTACCATTGGCCTCCTTTTCTTTCGTTTTTAAATAGCAGGAAAAACTGCGTAAACTTATCTTATAGCAGAGGTGCCTAAATGTCAAATATCAAAACTGTAACATTGTCCGACAGAGCGGAAAGATAGGAGCGGCTGCGGCGCCCGGCCGGGGAAAAGAAGCGGGGAAAAGCCGCCCGGGAGAGGGCATGTGGGGGAACCGACGGCGGACAAAAAAGGAATTTATGGATATTTTACCCCAAAATCGCGCAGAATACGGGGGAGGGGCAAAAAGACCGGCAAAACCTATGCAAAACATGGATATAAGGAAATCCGCCCGTCGGCCCGGGCCGGCCCCGCTTGTCGGACAGGAGCAGACAGGAGCGGGCAGGAGCGGGCGGAAACGAAAGGAGGAAGCGGGCCAATGAAGGAAACGGAGAAAACAGAGGGAATTGGGGGACAGGGAAATCGCCCTCCGGAGAATGGCTCCAAAGCCGCGCGGCCGTCGACAATTCTGGCGGTGACGGTGATCGGAGGGACGGTGCTTCTCCTCGCCCTGCTGCTTTTTTTGATTCTCCGGCCGCAGGAAGCGGAGGCGGAACCGCCCGCGTCGGCCGGGCCCAATTCCGGCGCGGCGTCCGCCGCGACAAGCGCCCAGACGCCGATGCTCTGCGTCCTGGGGGAATGGGAGGGGAAGCTGGCGGTGTTTTCTCCCAACGGCATTTCCCCGGACGAGGTATACGACGTGTATATTTCCACCCTGCCGGAGGAGGAGCAGCGCCGGCTGGAGGAAGGGATTCCGGTGTACGATGAGAAGACCCTGGCCGGGCTGCTGGAGGACTATACCAGCTGACCGGAGGCCCGCCGGGACGCCTCCCTCCGGCCCCCTCTGCCTCCACCGGCATTCTCCGACGCCCTCCCCGGGGCCGCGGCGCAGCCAGCCGAAAAGCAGCCGGCGGACCATCCGCCGGCTGCTTTTGACACCAGGGAAAACCGACGGCGGAGCAGGCCTACATAGCGAGCACGCCCGCATCGCTTTCGAGCAGGATGAGGATTTGTTCTTCCATCCCGGTCTGCACGTCCACGTAAACAAGGACCCGCTCCCCGTCCTGTCCCCGGCAGAGAAATTCATGGCAGTATACTTCGCTCAGGCCGTCGGATGGGACCAGCGCCATGGCGTGGCTTTCGGGCGTCAGGCGGGGGGAAAGCGCGGCGCGCGCCGCCTCCTCCGTGACGGCGGCGGCGGGAAGCTCCCGTTCGGTGTGGTTTTGGATATACCCCTTCGCGTCATAGGACACCACCTCGCCGGTGTCCAGAGCGACCCCCACCTTGACCAGGTCGGGGTAAAGGACGGCCTGCATCCCGCCGCTCTCCTGGACGGCGGCAAAGTTCACGGTGAGGATACCGCCCGACAGGGAGTAGTAGCGGTACGCGAACGTCCCCAGCCCTCTGTCGGCCAGGGCGGCCTGCGCCTTTTCCAGCCCCTCCTCCACCGACAGGAGCGGCTCGCCGATCTGCCGGGAATTCAGGAAGTACTCGACGACCCCGCCCGCCTGGGTCACGCTGACGGTGAGCGTTTGCGCTTCGTCGGTAAAAAGATAGCACGGCAGGCTGCCGCTGGTCTTCCCCGCATAGACGAGCTCCCGGGCGCCCGTGGCTTTTCGGGCCGCGAGCAGCGCCTGATTCTGGGAGACGGCCGCTTTTCCGGACAGGAATTTCGGCTTCTGCTGCTGGATATGGTCGGAGAAGGGGCCGTCGTAGATCAGGGTGGGATAATCGGTGAAGCCCTCCTCCATTTCATGGAAGCCGCTGTTGATGTCCGGAATGTCGGCCCCCTCCCCGCCGGACGAGAGGACGGACTGCGCGTCTCCAAGGCGGAGCTCCCCGTTGGCCAGGTCGCTTTCCATCTGCCCGAGCTGCTGCGACAGGGAAGAGGCATATGCTGAAAGCTGGTCCAGCGCCTGCCTTTCCTCTTCCGTGATTTCTTCCCCCTGCTCCACCTTGCCGGAAAGCGCCATGCAGAAATTGCCCACCTGGGAAAGGAACTTATAGGTGTTTTCCAGCGACGTTCCCTCCAGGGGAAGCTGCCCGAGCGCGATCTTCGCGTTGGCAGCCTGCCGCCAGAGCTCGGAGGAAAGACCGTCGAGCTGTTTTTGAGTGGCGGCGTACTGCCCCTTTTCCAGCGTGATGTCCAGGTTGCTGATGTAATCCGTCAGCTCCCCCAGCGCCCGCTGGTAGGAATATTCGATGGTGGCGCGGTATTTCTTCGAGGCCGTATACCCTCCGATTGCCGCCGCGGCCAGCGCAACGATCAGGGCGGCGGTAAAGCTGATGACCCGGACCAGGGCTCGGCGGCTCAAGTGACGCGGTCGCTCCATCTGGCGGACCCTCCTTGTTCCAAAAGCAAATCGGCCGGGAGGCGGGCTTCCGTCGTCTACACCGCCTCCTGATTCACCGTATGTGTATTTTTTCCGGAAAAGAAGGGGCTATACTGGAAATCTTCGGATTACATACTATAAGAATATTAAATCAAAAATAATACATTTTGTATAAATTTTAGCGGCGCTATGGCCCGCGAGCCGGGGAAGCGGGGCTCCCGGGATGTGCGGCCCTTTCCTGAAAAGCGGGGGAATACCCGCCGGAAAAACGAGGCGATGGTTCACTCCATTTTTTCCCGCAGCGCAAAGGTGCCGAAATACAGCGCCGCGGCGATCAGCACCACCATCGGCCCCGCGGCAACCGCATTGTGATAGGAGAGCAAAAGCCCCAGAATCCCGGAGAACAGCCCGAAGATCAGGGCCAGCAGGTGATAGCTCCGCATGCCGCGGGCCACATTGCGGGCAGCGGCGGCCGGCAGAATCAGCATGGCGTTGATCAGCAGCAGCCCCACCCACTGGATGGCGAGCATGACGATCACGGCGATGAGCACCACGAACAGATTGTCCAGCAGGCGGACGGGGACGCCCTTGCTGCGGGCCAGAGAGGGGCTGACGCTCACGGCATGGAGCGCGTTGAAGCAGAGCAGCCAGATGCCGGCCGTGGCCAGCAGGGTAACCGCCAGCACTGCCAGCTCGCCGGACGAGATGCTGAGGATATCGCCGATGAGCAGGCTCTGGTATTTCGAAAAGCTGCCCCCGCGGGAAAGGATCACCAGGCCGAGCGCCACCCCGCAGGAGGAAAACACGCCGATCACCGTATCGGTGGAGGAAAGGCGGGAATGACGGATGCGGTTCATCACCAGGGCGAAGACCACGGCAAAGGCCACCATCACCAGCCGGTACTCCGACAGGCCGAGCAGTACGCCGATCCCCACCCCGGTCAGGGCGGAATGGCCGAGGGCGTCCGAAAAGAAGGCCATGCCGTTGTTGACCACCAGGGTGCCGAGCATGGCGAACAGCGGCATGATGAGCAGTATCGCGAAAAAGGCGTTGCGCATGAAATCATACTGCCACCAGCCGAGCAGCGCGTCGGTGATTGAGGCGAGCATACCAAAGCATCCTTTCAGGGAAAATCAGGGGGGCGGAAGCGGCGTCCCGCGCCGGGGGGGGGATCGGCCGGGGCGAGGCTTCAGGCGTCGGGGAAGGCCCGGCGGAAGGCTTCGCCGGCGAAAACCGCCTCCGGGGGGCCGGAAGCCTCCACGCTGCGGTCGAGCAGCACCACCCGGTCCGCGTGGCCGCGCACGAACGCGAGGTCGTGGGAAACCAGCAGCATCACCATGTCGCAGCTGGCCTTGAGCTGCCCGAGAATGGAATAAAACAGCTGCAGGCCCGCCTGGTCCACCCCCGACACCGGTTCGTCCAGAACAAGGAGGTCCGGGGCGGGGAGGGTGGCCGCCGCCAGCAGAACCCGCTGCAGCTCCCCGCCGGAAAGCCGGCCCACCGGCTTGTCCATCAGGGAAGCGGCGTTGAAGCGGGCCAGATGCGCCCGCAGCCGTTCCACCGCCTTTTTCCGCCGGGGAAGGAAGACCGGGTAGCCGCTGGTCAGGGATTCAATCAGATCGTACACCGTGGCGGGCGAGCCGGCGTCCACGCCGAGCGTCTGCGGGACATAGCCGATGCGCAGCTTCCCGGCCGGCCGGCCGTCATGGCCGCTGAACTCCACGCTGCCGGTGTGGGGGATCTCCCCCAGGATTGCCTTGAGAAGGGTGGATTTCCCGGCCCCGTTCCGGCCGATCAGGGCGGTCAGCTCCCCGCAGTGGGCGTGCAGGCTCACGTCCTTAAGCAGGACCGTGCCGCCCGCGGCGACGGTGATGTGGTTGATTTTCAGGCAGTGCAGCCCGCAGGTGCTCATAAGCGCCCCCCTTTGCAAATCATGGATGCCGGTTGCCGGCCGCCGGGCCGAGGCCCCGGTCAGGAGGCGGCGGCGCGCAGGGCCTGCACGTTCTGCTCCATCGCCTCCAGCCAGGCGTTTTTTTCGTCCCCCCCGCCCGCGGCCATGTTCAGCGTGAGGAGGAGGGAACGCTCCGCGCTGTCCGCAATATAGGCATATTCCTCCGGATACTGGCTGTCGTACAGCAGCAGCACGGCGCCGGCCCGGGCGGCGGCCTGCTCCGCGGCCCGGATGTCCGAGGCGGACACGCCGGCCTCCTCCCCGATGGAAAGAGCGGCTACCGGCCGCAGGCCGAGATCCTCCGCAAAATAGGTCAGGGAATCGTGAAAGGTGATGCACGCGTCGGTGGGCAGGGCCCCGGCCGCGTCCCGAAGCTGCGCGTAAACCGCGTCGATGAGGGAGAGGTAAGCCTCCGCATTGGCGGCATAGGCCGCCGCGTGATCCGGATCCAGCGCCTGAAGCCCATCCCGCAGGTTTTCCACCTGCCGGCGGTATCGGCCGGGGCTGGTCCAGATGTGTTCGTTATAGCAGACCGCTTCCTCCTCCGCCGGCCCGTCCTCCCCGTCATGGCCGTGGTCGTGTTCATGGACGTGACGGGATTCCACCAGGGGGACCCCTTCCGAGGTGTCGATGGCCGCCAGCTCCGGGAACTGCTCCCGCGCGCCGTCGAGGAAGCTTTCCGCCCCGGCGCCGTTGAGGATCAGGGCGTCCGCGCCCGAAAGGGTAATCATATTGTCGGGGGAGAGCTGGTAGTCATGCAGGCAGCCGGCCTGGGAGGGGACGAGATTGACGACCTGCACCCCGTCCACGCCGTCCGCCACGTTGAGCGCGGCAATATATACGGGATAGGAGGCGGCGACCAGCCGCAGCCGCCCGTCCTCCCGCTCCGTGACCCGGGTGAAAGCGGTGATGACGGCGGAAACCAGCAGGATCGCCCCCATCAGCAGGGCGACGGCGGCATATCGCCGCCGGTCGGATTTGGTCATAGCAGGTGGTCCTTTCGACATGGTTCGGCAGGGTGTTATTGCGAATGAGTTGCAATTAACAGTATACCGCGCTTTTCCGCAAAGTCAAGGGGAAAATGGGCGCAGCCGCCCGGGATGATTGACTTTTCCGGCCGGATGGCTACAATAATAGGGAGAACGTCAGGCGGAAGGGGGCGGGACGGCATGGCGGACAGGACGGGAAAACCAGGGAAGCCAGGAGAGCCGGGGAAGTCCGGAAAACCGGAAAAAGGCGAAAAGACGAGAAATACCCGGCAGAAGCGGCTGATCCTTTCCCTGTTGGAGGAGGCCCGCGGCCCGCTGACCGCCGGGGAGATTTACGCAAGGGCGGCCGAACGGCAGCCCGGTATCGCCAAATCCACCGTTTACCGCAACCTGGAGGGGATGCAGGAGCGGGGAGAGGTGGTGCGCGGCCGCCTGGAAAACGGGGAAAGCTTTTACGGCGCGGCGGATGGGCGCGGGCATCGGCATTATATGATCTGCCGGGGATGCAACCGGATGCTGGATCTTCCCGCCTGCCCGCTGGCGAGCATGGAACGGGAGATCGAGGAGACGGCCGGCTTTTCGGTGACCGACCACGTCATCCAGATTTACGGCTACTGCGCGGAATGCCGCAGGCGGGGGCGGACGGACGGCCCGGCGGATGCAAGCAGTGCGGAAATAGCCGGGGACTGAGGAAACGGACGACGTCCGTTTCCTCAGTCCCCGGCTTTGCTTTGCGGGCGCGGGCTTCCGCCATTGAGCGGCTTCTGCCGCCCTTCCTGCCTTCCCCGTCTTCCCCGTCCTTCTCGTCCTTCTCGTCCTTCTCGTCCTCCCTGGCCTCTCCGTCAGCCCAGCCGCTCCCCGACCAGACGGGCGACGAGGGAGCCGTCGGCCTTCCCTTTCACCCGGGGCATCAGCGACTTCATGACCGCGCCCTTGTCCCGCGGGGTGGGCGCGCCGATCCCGAGCTCGGCCAGCACCTCGTCGATTTCCGCCCGGACGGCCGCTTCGTCCATCATGGGAGGGGCGAATTCGGACAGCACCGCGATGCGGGCCTGACATTCCTGGATGAGCTCCGTCCGGTCGGCCGGGGAGAGGTCCATCGTCTCCTGCGTCTGCTTGATCTCCCGCAGGACGACGGCGTTTTCCTCCTCCTCGGTCAGGTCGGCCCGTTTGTCGATGGCTTTGTTTTTCAGCGCGGACAGCAGAAGGGAAAGCGTTTCCTTCCGCGGGGCGTCTTTGTCCTTGAGGGCCTGCATCATCGCTTTGCGCACAACGTCAATTTTACTCATGCATACCATTCCTTCCTCGTCCCGGACGGGACGGCGGCTCTGTCCCTTTGATCGTACATCCCGGAAGGGGGAAAGTCAAGGAAAATCAGCGGCCGCGTGAGCGGCGGCGTCCGGCGCGGTGCCGCCGGGGAGGGGGCGGGCCGCCCCCTCTTTTCCTCTTGCCCTCTTGCCCTTCCCCCCTCGGCCTCTTGTCCCCTTGTCCCCTTGTTTTCTTCCCCCTTTTTCCTTTTGCCCGCGAAAAGCCCGCGCCGGTGCAGGTCGGCCGGGAGGCCGCCCGGCGCGCCGCCGCGGCGACGGCGGAGGGGGCACGCCGCCTTTCCGCCTCTTCCAATGCC
>CAJFTG010000028.1 GCA_904419875.1 Candidatus Avimonas caecicola
GACGGCTCTTAAACTGGTGGGCAGAATCGAGGACGCCATCCTGTCTTTGGAAACGATGCCCTACCGCTGCCCGGAACGGAGACGAGGGGCTTACGCCAACCGAGGATACCGACAGCTTTTTGTGGAGAATTACACCGCCGTTTTTCGGATTGATGAAGCAAAGAAAACCGTGATCGTGGTGACGGTTCGCTATTCCCCAAGTGAATTTTGAATTGAATAATGGATTACGCAAAACGCATTTTATGCCGGTATACAACGACTCGGAAGCAGCCTCCAAGCTACGAACAGTTGAGCGTCACAGATGAGAATAAACGCAGATTCCGGCCCCCCATTTTTATGATTAAATACTGGGGCAACATTTGAGGGCAGGGCCCAAAAAGCCCGTAATATCAAGGAAAACCGGCGCTAAACTGTACGCCAGTACGGTCTCAAGGCAGCCCGCCGCGCGCCCCAGTTCTCCAAGAGATAACCGGGCTGCGCACAGCGCCGCCTCTGACCGCCGGCTGCTGCAAACCGCCGGGGAGACCCTGTCTCCCCGGCGGTTTTTTGCTGGCTTCGGCACAACGGAAAAAACACGGCCGCCGGCTTGCCAAAAAATACGCTGCGGCAAAGCACCGCGGGGCGGAGAGGCCGGGGGGAGGGGGGATCATCACGCCGGCTGCGGCGGTCGGAGGAAGCCCGTTTATGAGCGCCGGGGCGCGCGGGCGCCGCTGCGGTATTGGGCGGCCTCCTCCGAAGGGCCGCGCTATGCCGGTACCCGGCCCGGCGCTCAGGCAGGGCTCCGAATGCCATCTGTTAACGTCTGTACACGGCGGGGAAAACCGCCCTGGCCGAAGGGCTCCGGCGAAACAGGCGGGGATGCGAAAAAAGCGCCCTCCTGCGCCGGCCGGAAAAGGGCGGCGTTGCGGGCGCAGAGTGAGGGGCACGGGGAGCAGGGGGCAGGGGGCAGGACGCAGAAGCGTGGCCAGGGGGGACAGGAGTACAGGAGTACAGGAGGACAGGAGGCAGGGAATACGGGCGGCCCGCAGGCGCCGTCCCCGCAGGGACGGCCAGGCTTTTCCGGGGTTCCGTTTCCCCGGCCCCGGCCTTCCCATGGTCCTCTGCCTGGCGGCGCCCCGCCGGGAAAGGCCGCTCCCGCCGCGGTATGCCGTCAGGCGAAAACGGTGTGCTCCAGCAGGATTTTGAGCCCGATGGCGATGAGCACGACGCCGCCGGCGATCTCCGCCTTTTTTCCGAAGCGGTTGCCGAACCGGCAGCCCGCGACCACCCCGGCGGTGCACAGGACAAAGGTGACCGCGGCGATCACCCCGCAGCAGAGCAGATAGCCGAAGGCGGGGGCTAACAGGCCCTCCCTCGGCATGACGGCGAAGGAGGCACCCACCGCCAGCGCGTCGATGCTGGTGGCGACCGACATGACCAGCAGGTTTTTCCAGGAACAGGGGTCGCCGTGCGGACATTCCTCTTCCCCGCCCCGCAGCGCCTCCCACAGCATCTTCCCGCCGACAAAGGCCAGCAGGAGGAAGGCGATCCAGTGATCCACCGCGGCGATCTTGTCCGCGAAGGTGCGGGCGATGGTGTAGCCGATCAGGGGCATCAGTCCCTGAAAGAGGCCGAAGCTCCCGGCGACCTTGAAAATGCGGCGCACTTTGACGTGGCAGAGCACCATGCCGCTGCTCACCGAAACGGCGAACGCATCCATGGAAAGCCCCACGGCAATCAACAATAAAGTAAGAATATCCATCAGCGGTTTCAGCCTTTCCGGATAAAATCGGCGCCCGGCCGGGAACCGCCGCCGTCGGAAACGGCGGCCGGACCTTTATCATACGGCATTCCGCCGCCGCCGTCAACCGTTCCTTTCGCCGGCGGCCGGGCGCGTGTGGAAAAAGCGCTGTCTTTTTCACCCTATGAGCCGCCGGCGGGGATTATTCCCCTTCTATTCCCCTTCCGGTGCTTGACAAGCCCGGTGCCGGATGCGATAATAACGGCATGCCCGGCGGCGGGCGGAAGAAGCCGCCGAAATGGAACCGCAGCGGCAAGCAAGGGGGAGCATCGTATGGCAAAATATACGCGTGAGGACATTGTCCGCATTGTGAGGGACGAAAACGTCCGGTTTATCCGGCTGCAGTTTACCGATATCTTCGGGGCCTTTAAGAACATTGCCATTACGGCCAGCCAGCTGGAAAAGGCGCTGGACAACAAATGCATGTTCGACGGCTCCTCAATCGAGGGCTTTGTCCGGATTGAGGAATCCGATATGTATTTGTATCCGGATTTGGATACCTTCCTGATTTTCCCATGGTATGAGGAAAGCTGCAAGGCGGCCCGCCTGATCTGCGATGTGTATAAGCCGGACGGCACGCCGTTTGAGGGCGACCCGCGCGGCCTGCTCAAGCGGGTTCTGCGCGAGGCGGAGGAGATGGGCTTCACCGGCTTCAATGTCGGCCCGGAATGCGAGTTTTTCCTGTTCAACAACGACGAGGACGGCCATCCCACCACCCGCACCCAGGATCGCGGCTCCTACTTCGAACTGGGCCCGACCGACCTGGGCGAGCACGCCCGCCGGGATATGTGCCTCACCCTGGAGGAGATGGGCTTCGAGATCGAGGCTTCCCATCACGAGGTGGCCAACGGGCAGCATGAGATTGACTTCAAGTATGACGATGCGCTCTCGGCGGCGGACAACATCATGACCTTCAAGCTTGCGGTCAAGACCATCGCGCATCAGCACAATATGTACGCCACCTTCATGCCCAAGCCGATTTACGGGCGGGCGGGCAGCGGCATGCATGTCAACATGTCCCTGATGAAGGGGGAGCAGAATGCTTTTTATAATCCGGAGGACGAGCTGGGGCTAAGCGGCACCGCTTACAGCTTCATCGCCGGCATTCTGGAGCACGCCCGCGGCATGACGGCGGTGACCAACCCGCTGGTCAACTCCTATAAACGGCTGGTCTCCGGCTACGAAGCGCCGGTATATATCGCCTGGTCGGCCAGCAACCGCAGCCCCCTCATCCGCGTGCCCGCCTCCCGCGGGATGGGCACCCGGCTGGAGCTGCGCAATCCCGACCCCTCGGCCAACCCCTACCTGACGCTCGCCCTCTGCCTGGCCGCCGGGCTGGACGGCATCCGGCGCGGCCTGAAGCCGCCGCGTTCCACCGACGGGAACATCTTCGAGCTGACCGAGGACGAGCGGGAGGAGCGGGAGGAAAAGGGGATTGAAAGCCTGCCCTCCAACCTCAAGGAGGCGGTGCGGGCCATGAAGAGGGACACGCTGGTCCGGGAGACGCTGGGAAGCCATATCTTCGACAAATATGTGGAGCACAAGAGCGAGGAATGGAACGACTACAAAATCCGGGTCACCCAGTGGGAGCTTGACCGCTATCTGGAGCGGTATTGACGCCGGTTCACGGAAAGGAAAAGGGGCTGCTGCAAAGGGGATTTGCAGCTGCCCCTTTTGGCTGTGCGGCGGCGCCGGTTCGCTGTGCGGGCGGCGCAAAGGGGTGCAAGAGGGTGCAAGAGGGTGCAAGGGGACGTAAGGGGACGCAAGAGAAAACAAAGGGGACGCAAGGGAAGAGAGGGCACGGCGGCATAGAGCCCAGGGCGGCGGGGAGAACAGCGGCGGGAGGGGAGAGAAGGGAGAGAAGGGAGAGGAGGAAGAGGAGGGGGAGAGGAAAAGGGCAAAAAGCCGAGAAAAGATACAACCCATCCGGGCGTATCATGGGCGTTCGCACCATCCGGACACCGCGCAGGCAAGGCGGCGGCTGCCGGAGAATGCGGGGCGGGTCCGGAAAAACCGGATGAAAACCGGGCAAACCCGCAAAAAAGCAGAAAAAAAGCTGCCAATTTGCAAATTGCAATTGACAACCGGAAAATTAAGGTGTATTATAATACACTGCACAATCATGGAGAGGTATCCCTATAGCTGAAAGCAGTATAGCACGGATTGCTGAAATTTTCAAGCCCCCGGCGCAAAAAATTTGGCGGCCGCTTCGGCCGTCCCCGCGGCCCTTTATGGCAGTCCGTTCCACCGTGGTGAAATATAAAAACAGGAGTGATCGAGCCTATGGCGAATGTCAAACCGGTGAAGCTGGGCAACAACACCCGCATGAGCTTCTCCAAGATCAACGAGGTTTTGGACATGCCGAACCTGATCGAGGTTCAGAAGAACTCGTACAACTGGTTTCTGGAGGAGGGGCTCCGGGAGGTTTTCCAGGATGTCGCCGCCGTGCAGGACTATACCGGCAAGCTGGTGCTCGAATTTGTGGACTACCGCCTGGACGACACGCCGAAGTACACCGTGGAGGAATGCAAGGAACGGGACGTGACCTATGCCGCTCCTCTGCGGGTCAAGGCGCGCCTGCTGAACAAGGAAACCGGGGAGATCAAGGAGTCCGAGGTGTTCATGGGGGATTTCCCGCTCATGACCGACAGCGGCACCTTTGTCATCAACGGGGCGGAGCGGGTCATCGTTTCCCAGCTCGTGCGTTCCCCCGGCGTGTACTACGGCATGACCTACGACACCACCGGCAAGAAGCTGTACAACGCCACGGTCATCCCGAACCGGGGCGCCTGGCTGGAGTATGAAACCGATTCCTCCGACGTGTTTTATGTGCGCATTGATAAAAACCGCAAAATCCCGGTGACGGTGTTTGTGCGGGCGCTCGGTCTCGGGTCGGACGCCGAGCTGCTCGACTTTTTCGGAGAGGACGAGCGGATTCGGGCGACCATCGACAAGGACATCACCAAAAATACCGAGGAAGCGCTGCTCGAGGTGTACCGCAAGCTCCGCCCGGGCGAGCCGCTGACGGTCGAAAACTCCCAGCAGCACCTGGAAAGCCTCTTCTTTGACGACCGCCGCTATGATCTTTCCCGCGTCGGCCGGTATAAATACAACAAAAAGCTGGGAATCGCCAACCGGCTGGCCGGCTGCCGCCTGAGCCGCCCGGTCGTGAACCCCCTGACCGGCGAGGTGATGGCCGACGCCGGCGAGTTGATCGGCCGTGCCCGCGCGCTGGAGATCGAGAACGCGGGCGTGATGGTCGCCTATGTCACGGTGGAGGAGCACGACGAGGCCCGCGAGGTGAAGATCGTCTCCAACGGCATGGTGGACATCCGCGCCTATGTGGATTTCGACGTGGAGGAGCTGGGCATCCGGGAGCATGTCCGCTTTTCGGTGCTGCGGGAGATCCTGGAGAGCACCGAGGATGAGGAGGCCCGGCGGGAAGCCATCCGCCAGCGGGCGGACGAGCTGGTACCCAAGCATATCATTATCGACGACATCCTCGCCACCATCAATTATCTCAACTGCCTGGCCCACGACGTGGGTTCGGTCGACGATATCGACCATTTGGGCAACCGCCGCATCCGTTCGGTGGGCGAGCTGCTCCAGAACCAGTTCCGCATCGGGTTTTCCCGCATGGAGCGGGTGATCCGGGAGCGGATGACCCTGCAGGCGCAGGATATGGACGTGATCACCCCGCAGGCGCTCATCAACATCCGCCCGGTGGTGGCGGCGATCAAGGAGTTCTTCGGCTCCTCGCCGCTGTCCCAGTTCATGGACCAGACCAATCCGCTGGCCGAGCTGACCCACAAGCGCCGCCTTTCCGCCCTCGGCCCCGGCGGCCTGTCCCGCGACCGCGCCGGCTTCGAGGTGCGCGACGTGCACTACAGCCACTACGGCCGGATGTGCCCGATCGAGACGCCGGAAGGCCCGAACATCGGCCTGATCTCCTATCTCGCGACCTATGCCCGCATCAACGAATACGGCTTTGTGGAGGCTCCCTTCCGCAAGGTGGACAAGGCGACCGGCATTGTAACCGACGAGGTGGTCTACATGCCTGCGGACGTGGAGGACGACTACATTGTCGCCCAGGCCAACGAGCCGCTTGACGGGCAGGGCCGTTTCGCCCGCGCCAGGGTTAACGCCCGCTTCCGCGGCGAGTTCCTGGAAATCGAGCCGGAGCGCATCGATTATATGGACGTTTCCCCGAAAATGATGGTTTCGGTGGCGACGGCGATGATTCCTTTCCTGGAGAACGACGACGCCAACCGCGCGCTGATGGGCTCCAACATGCAGCGGCAGGCGGTGCCGCTGCTCAAAACGGAATCCCCCATCGTCGGCACCGGCATGGAATACAAGGCGGCGGTGGATTCCGGCGTGGCCGTGATCGCCAAGAACGCCGGCACGGTGACCGCCGTGTCCGCCGACCGGGTGATTGTCCGGCGCGACGATGACGGCGGGCTGGACACCTATCACATGATCAAGTTCAAGGGTTCCAACCAGGGCACCTGTATCAACCAGCGCCCGGTGGTGTCCTGCGGCCAGCACGTGGAAAAAAGCGAGGTGGTGGCGGACGGCCCCTCCACCAGCAACGGCGAAATCTCCCTGGGCAAAAACGTGCTCATCGGCTTCATGACCTGGGAGGGCTACAACTACGAGGACGCGGTCCTGATCAACGAGAAGATCGTGCGGGACGACGTGTTCACCTCCATCCACATTGAGGAATACGAGGTGGAGGCCCGCGACACCAAGCTCGGGCCGGAGGAGATCACCCGCGACATCCCGAACGTGGGCGAGGACGCCCTCAAGGACCTGGACGAGCGGGGCATCATCCACATCGGCGCCGAGGTCCGCTCGGGCGACATCCTCGTGGGCAAGGTTACCCCGAAGGGCGAAACCGAGCTGACCGCCGAGGAGCGCCTGCTGCGCGCCATCTTCGGAGAGAAGGCCCGCGAGGTGCGGGATACCTCCCTGAAGGTGCCTCACGGCGAATACGGCATTATCGTGGACGTGAAGGTGTTCACCCGGGAGAACTGCGACGAGCTCAGCCCCGGCGTGAACATGGTGGTCCGCTGCTACATCGCCCAGAAGCGCAAGATCAGCGTGGGCGACAAGATGGCCGGCCGCCACGGGAACAAGGGCGTCGTCTCCCGCATCCTTCCCAGCGAGGATATGCCCTTCCTGCCGGACGGCACCCCGCTGGACATCGTGCTCAACCCCCTGGGCGTCCCCTCCCGCATGAACATCGGGCAGGTGCTGGAGGTCCATCTCGGCTGCGCGGCGGCGGCGCTGGGCTATAAGGTCATGACCCCGGTCTTCGACGGCGCGCACGAGCAGGACATCCAGGAGATGCTGGAAGAGGCCGGCAAGCGGCGGGACGGCAAGACCATCCTGTACGACGGCCGCACCGGCCAGCCGTTCGACAACCCCGTCACCGTCGGGTATATGTACTTCCTCAAGCTCCACCATCTGGTGGACGACAAGATCCACGCCCGCTCCACCGGCCCGTACTCCCTGGTCACCCAGCAGCCGCTGGGCGGCAAGGCGCAGTTCGGCGGCCAGCGCTTCGGCGAAATGGAAGTGTGGGCGCTGGAGGCGTACGGCGCGGCCTACACCCTGCAGGAGATCCTCACCGTCAAGTCGGACGACGTGGTCGGCCGTGTGAAGACCTACGAGGCGATCGTCAAGGGCCAGAACGTGCCGCAGGCCGGCGTGCCCGAATCCTTCAAGGTGCTGGTCAAGGAGCTGCAGTCCCTGGGCCTGGACATCAAGGTGCTCAACAAGGATAAGCAGGAGATCGACCTCAAGCAGACCTTTGACGACGACGACGAGGTGGGCATGGTCACGGTGGACGACGACGCCTTCCAGAACGTGACCGACGAAGGCGACCTCGACGGCTACGGCGTGGAGGACGCCGAGGAGGCCGACGACCCGTTTTCGGAGGACGGCGCGTTCGAGGACGCCGAACCGGTGTTTGAAGACGAGATTTAAGAGCGGGAGGGCTTGAGATATATTATGATGGAATTTAACGTATTCGACTCGATCAAGATTGGACTGGCCTCCCCCGAACAGATTCGCGAATGGTCCTACGGCGAGGTGAAGAAGCCGGAGACCATCAATTACCGCACCCTTAAGCCGGAGCGGGACGGCCTGTTCTGCGAACGCATCTTCGGGCCGACCAAGGACTGGGAATGCCACTGCGGCAAGTACAAACGCATCCGCTACAAGGGCAAGATCTGCGACCGCTGCGGCGTCGAGGTCACCCGTTCCAAGGTCCGCCGCGAGCGGATGGGGCACATCGAGTTGGCGGCCCCGGTGTCCCATATCTGGTATTTCAAGGGCATCCCTTCCCGGATGGGCCTGATTCTGGACATCTCCCCCCGCCTGCTGGAGCAGGTGCTCTATTTCGCCTCCTACATCGTGGTGGATCCCGGCCGGACCCCGCTGACCAAAAAGCAGATTCTCGGCGAAAAGGACTACCGCGACATGCGGGAAAAGTACGAGGATGATTTCGACGCCGGCATGGGCGCGGAATACATCAAAAAGCTTCTGGCCGAGATCGACCTGGAGAAGCTCTCCTCCGAGCTGAAGGAGGAGCTGGAGAGCGCGAACGGGCAGAAGCGCGCCCGCCTGCTCAAGCGGCTCGAGGTGGTGGAGGCGTTCCGCCTTTCCGGGAACCGCCCGGAGTGGATGATTCTGGATGTGGTGCCGGTCATCCCGCCCGATATCCGCCCGATGGTGCAGCTGGACGGCGGCCGCTTCGCGACCTCCGACCTCAACGACCTGTACCGCCGCGTCATCAACCGGAACAACCGCCTGAAGAGGCTGCTGGAGCTGGGCGCCCCGGACATTATTGTACGCAATGAGAAGCGGATGCTGCAGGAAGCGGTGGACGCCCTGATCGACAACGGCCGCCGCGGCCGTCCGGTCACCGGCCCGAACAACCGCCCGCTGAAATCCCTGTCCGACATGCTCAAGGGGAAGCAGGGCCGCTTCCGCCAGAACCTGCTGGGCAAGCGGGTGGACTATTCCGGCCGTTCGGTCATCGTGGTCGGCCCGGAGCTGAAGATGTACCAGTGCGGCCTGCCCAAGGAAATGGCCCTCGAGCTGTTCAAGCCCTTTGTGATGAAGCGGCTGGTGGAAACCGGCGCGGCCGGCAACATCAAGTCCGCCCGCAAGATGGTGGAGCGGGTCCGTCCCGAGGTATGGGACGCGCTTGAAATCGTCATCAAGGACCATCCGGTCATGCTCAACCGTGCGCCGACGCTGCACCGCCTGGGCATCCAGGCGTTCGAGCCGGTGCTGGTCGAGGGCCGCGCCATCAAGCTGCACCCGCTGGTGTGCACCGCCTTCAACGCCGACTTCGACGGCGACCAGATGGCCGTCCACGTCCCGCTTTCCGCCGAGGCGCAGGCCGAGGCCCGCTTCCTGATGCTGGCCGCCGGCAACCTGCTCAAGCCCTCTGACGGCCGGCCGGTGACGGTGCCGACCCAGGATATGGTGCTCGGTTCCTATTACCTGACCATCGACAAGCCCGGCGAACCGGGCGAAGGGAAGGTTTTCCGCGACGAGAACGAGGCCATGATGGCCTATGACGAGGGCGTGATCGGGCTGCATGCCCGGATAAAGCTCCGCCGTTTCCTGGAGATCGACGGGGAGATGCAGCACCGCCTGGTGGAAACCACCATCGGCCGGGTCATCTTCAACCGCCCCATCCCGCAGGACCTCGGCTTTGTGGACCGCTCCGACCCGGAAAACCTGTTCCAGTACGAGATTGATTTCAAGGTGGGCAAAAAGCAGCTTTCCCAGATCATTGAAAAATGCATAAAAGTCCACGGCACGGCCGACACTTCGGTTGTGCTGGACGCGATCAAGGCGCAGGGCTACAAATACTCCACCCGCGGCGCCCTGACTGTGGCGGTGGTGGACGCCTCCGTCCCGCCCCAGAAGAAGGAGCTGATCGCCGAAGCAGAAAACCGCGTGGACACCATCACCAAGCTGTTCAACCGCGGCCTGATGAGCGACGACGAACGCTACCGCAAGGTCATCGAGACCTGGAACGAGACCACCAACAAGGTCACCGAGGCGCTCAACGAGAACATGGACAAATACAACCCGATCTTCATGATGTCCGACTCGGGCGCCCGCGGCTCCATCGCCCAGATCCGTCAGCTTGCCGGTATGCGCGGCCTGATCGCCAACACCTCCGGACGCACCATCGAGGTTCCCATCCGTTCCAATTACCGCGAGGGCCTGAACGTGCTGGAGTACTTCATTTCCTCCCGCGGCGCCCGCAAGGGCCTGGCCGATACCGCGCTGCGCACCGCCGACTCGGGCTATCTGACCCGCCGTCTGGTGGACGTGGCGCAGGATGTCATCATCCGCAGCGGCGACTGCGGCACCCACCAGGGCATCGAGGTTTACGACATCCGGGACGGCAAGGAAATGATCGAGCCGCTCACCGAGCGCCTGATCGGCCGTTACCTGGCGGATGATTTCCTCGACCCGCAGACCGGCGAGGTGGTGGTCAGCCGCGACACCATGATGGGCGATAAGGAAGCCGACCTGCTGGTGAATACGTACGGCGTGGAACGCATCAAGATCCGTTCGGTGCTGACCTGCGAAGCCAAGCACGGCGTGTGCGCCAAATGCTACGGCGCGAATCTGGCGACCGTCGACCCCGTCAGCGTGGGCGAGGCGGTCGGCATCATCGCCGCCCAGTCCATCGGCGAGCCGGGCACCCAGCTGACAATGCGCACCTTCCACACCGGCGGCGTCGCCTCGGCGGAGGATATCACCCAGGGCCTTCCCCGTGTGGAGGAGCTGTTCGAGGGCCGCAAGCCCAAGCACCTGGCCTATATCACCGAGATCGACGGCGTGGTCCGCTTTGCGGAAGAGAAGAAAAAACGCCTCGTGATCGTCACCAAGACCGAAGGGGACAACATCGACGAGCGGCAGTACGTCATCCCGTTCGGCTCCCGTATCCGGGTCAAGGAGGGCGATTTCGTCCATGCGGGCGACCGGCTGACCGAAGGCTCCATCAACCCGCACGACATCCTCGCGGTGAGCGGCCCGCTCGCCGTGCAGAATTACCTCATCCAGGAAGTGCAGCGGACCTACCGGATGCAGGGCGTGGACATCAACGACAAGCATGTCGAGGTCATTGTGCGCCAGATGATGCGCAAGGTCAAGGTCGAGGACGCCGGCGACACCTATCTGCTGGCCGGCGCGATGATCGACCGCGCCGAATTCGACGCCGAAAACGCCCGCGTGCGCGAACGGATCCGCAACGGTGAAATCCAGCTCAAGGAGGCTACCTGCGCCCCCGTGCTGATGGGGATTACCAAGGCGTCGCTGGCTACCGACAGCTTCCTGTCCGCGGCTTCCTTCCAGGAGACCACCCGCGTGCTGACCGAGGCGGCCATCCGGGGGAAGGCCGACCCGCTGCTCGGCCTGAAGGAGAACGTCATCATCGGCAAGCTGGTGCCGGCCGGCACCGGCATGCAGGTGTACAGCGACGTAGAAATCCAGAACCAGCATCCCGACGAGCCGGAGGACGGCTATATCGCCACCCTGCGCAGCATACTGGAGGAGAGCGAGAAGGGGGACGAAGAACCCGTGATGCTGGAGGACGAGGAGCCCTCGCCGGCTCAGGAGGAACCCTCCGCCGGGGCCGACGAATAAGCGGCGGGCGGAACGGACGGCTGCGCCGCCTGCCCGAAAGCGCTGCCGGGAATTGTTTCCCGGTTTTGCCTTGACAAAAGCGCAAAAGCCATGGTAGTATAAATAATTGTGATGCAGAAGTGATGCAGAAGTGATGCAGCCGGTTTCCGCGGGATAAAATCCCCGCGGAAACCGGCCGTCCGGCAGTATTCTGAAAGGCGCCTGCCTTTTTGGAATAAAGAATTCATCAACAGGAGGTGTTATTGTTGCCAACCTTTAATCAACTGGTGCGCAAAGGCCGGGAAGAGATCGAAAAGAAGGCGAAAGCCCCTGCTCTGCTGCGTGGCTGGAACTCCAAGAAGCGGGTTTCGATCGACCAGAACTCCCCCCAGAAGCGCGGCGTCTGCACGGCGGTGAAGACCCAGACCCCCAAGAAGCCGAACTCCGCCCTGCGTAAAGTCGCCCGTGTGCGCCTGTCCAACGGGATCGAGGTGACCACCTATATCCCCGGCGAAGGCCACAACCTGCAGGAGCACAGCGTCGTTCTGATTCGCGGCGGCCGTGTCAGGGACCTGCCCGGCGTGCGTTACCACATTGTGCGCGGCACCCTGGATGCGCAGGGCGTTGCCAAGCGGATGCAGGCCCGTTCCAAGTACGGCGCGAAGCGTCCGAAGGCCGGTGCGGCCAAAAAGTAATCCGGACTGCGTGAAAAGCAGACCGGAGTTTGACATGTCAACAGCGGCTATATAGCGGCGTTTCGTATAGATTCCGGGCGGGTATCCCCGCCGGAGGAAGCGCTTCCCCGGCAGGGGGAGACCCTTTCCGCTGCGGGAAGGACGGGAGCCCTATATCGGCCAACGGGAGTATGTCGCTTTCGAGTACCGATGATATCATTTTTATGAAGGAGGGAAGTAAAGTGCCGAGAAGAGGTTCTGTTGCAAAACGCGACGTTTTGCCCGACCCGCTTTACAATTCCAAACTGGTCACCAGACTGATCAACAACATCATGGTGGACGGCAAGCGCGGCGTAGCCCAGAAGATCGTGTACGGCGCGTTCGACATCATCCGCGAGAAAACCGACAAGGATCCGCTGGAGGTTTTCGAGCAGGCGATGGAGAACGTGATGCCTCTGCTGGAGGTCAAGGCCCGCCGCGTCGGCGGCGCCACCTACCAGGTGCCGATCGAGGTTCGCCCCGACCGCCGTCAGACCCTGGGCCTGCGCTGGATGACGACGTATTCGCGCACCCGTTCCGAGCGCACCATGAAGGAACGCCTTGCCGGCGAGATCATGGACGCGGTCAACGGCAACGGCGGCGCCGCCAAAAAGCGCGACGACACCCATAAAATGGCCGAGGCCAACAAGGCGTTCGCTCATTACAGATGGTAAGCCCATACCTGCCCTCTTGGGCATGAGGCCCGCCATTTTCCGTGGGAGCAACGCCGCGTGAGAGGCGAAACCCCAGCGGCGTTGATTCCCAGCCGCGCCGCCTCCCCTGCGGGCGCGGCGCAAAGGAAAGAAGAAGGAGGACATTTATGGCAAGGCAAGTACCGTTGGAACTTACCAGAAACATCGGGATCATGGCGCACATCGACGCCGGCAAAACGACGACGACCGAGCGCATCCTGTTCTATACCGGCATCAACCACAAGATGGGCGAAACCCATGACGGCGGCGCCACCATGGACTGGATGGCGCAGGAGCAGGAACGCGGCATCACCATCACCTCCGCGGCGACCACCTGTTTCTGGAAGAACCACCGCATCAACATTATCGACACCCCCGGCCACGTGGACTTCACCGTGGAGGTGCAGCGTTCGCTGCGCGTTCTGGACGGCTCGGTCACCGTGTTCTGCGCCAAGGGCGGCGTGGAGCCCCAGTCCGAGACGGTGTGGCGCCAGGCGAACGAATACCACGTTCCCCGCATGGCTTACGTCAACAAGATGGACATTATGGGCGCGGACTTCTATCGCGTCGTCAACATGATGAAGGAGCGGCTCAAGTGCAACGCCGTGCCGATCCAGCTGCCCATCGGGGCTGAGGATACCTTCCGGGGCATCATCGACCTGGTGGAGATGAAAGCCTATGTGTATTACGACGACCTGGGCAAGGACATCCGTGTGGAAGAGATTCCGGACGATCTGAAGGAGCTTGCCCAGAAATACCACGACGAGCTGATCGAGCACGTCGCCGAGCAGGACGACGCGCTGATGGAGAAGTATTTCGCGGGCGAGGCGCTGACGATCGAGGAGATCAAAAGCTGCATCCGGAAGTCCACCATCGCCAACACGATGGTGCCGGTCACCTGCGGCACCTCCTACCGCAACAAGGGCGTGCAGAAGCTGCTCGACGCGGTGATCGACTATATGCCCTCCCCGCTGGATGTCCCCGCCATCAAGGGCGTGAACCCGGAAACCGAGGAAGAGGAGGAGCGGCACTCCGCCGATACCGAGCCGTTCGCGGCCCTCGCGTTCAAGATTGCGACCGACCCGTTCGTCGGCAAGCTCGCGTTCTTCCGCGTATACTCGGGCACGGTCAACGCCGGCACCATGGTGTACAACGCGAACAAGGACAACAGCGAACGGCTGGGCCGTATCCTGCAGATGCACGCAAACCACCGGCAGGATATTGAAACCGTGTACGCGGGCGATATCGCGGCGGCCGTGGGGCTGAAGAACACCACCACCGGCGACACTCTGTGCGACGAGAAGCACCCGGTCATTCTGGAGTCGATGAACTTCCCGGAGCCGGTTATCCGTGTGGCCATCGAGCCCAAGACCAAGGCGGGGCAGGAGAAGATGGGCATTGCGCTGGCCAAGCTGGCGGAAGAGGACCCGACCTTCAAGACCTACACCGACGAGGAAACCGGCCAGACCATCATCGCCGGTATGGGCGAGTTGCATCTGGAGATCATTGTCGACCGTCTGCTCCGCGAATTCAAGGTGGAAGCCAACGTCGGCGCCCCGCAGGTCGCTTACAAGGAAACCATCCGCAGATCGGCGGAGGTCGATCACAAGTACGCCCGCCAGTCCGGCGGCCGCGGCCAGTACGGTCATGTCAAGATCCGTATCGAGCCCAACGAAACCGGCAAGGGCTACGAATTTGTCAACGCCATCGTGGGCGGCGTGATTCCGAAGGAATACATCCCCGCGGTTGACCAGGGTATCCAGGGCGCCATGCAGTCGGGCGTACTCGCCGGCTACAACGTGGTGGATGTCAAGGTCACCCTGTTCGACGGTTCGTACCACGAGGTCGACTCCTCCGAAATGGCGTTCAAGATCGCCGGCTCCATGGCGTTCAAGGAGGCCATGCGGAAGGCGGATCCGGTTCTGATGGAACCGATCATGAAGGTCGTCGTCGTCGTCCCGGACGAGTACATGGGCGACGTGATCGGCGATCTCAACTCCCGCCGCGGCATGATCCAGGGCATGGACGCCGTTTCCGGCGCCCAGCAGATCACCGCGATGGTGCCGCTGTCCGAGATGTTCGGCTATGCCACCGACCTGCGCTCCCGCACCCAGGGCCGCGGCCAGTACAGCATGGAGCCGAGCCACTACGCGGAACTGCCCAAGAGCGTGGCGGAGCAAATTATTTCCAAGCGCGCGAAGAAGGAAGACTGAGTTTCTTCCCGCGGCGGGACGCCGTCCGCGCCGCCTTCCGGTTTTTTCGAAAAAGGCGGGAAAACGATGCGTTTCCCCGCTTCTTTCCGGGAATTCTTTTGGAAAAGGCTTGAAATTCCTATGGGGACTTGCTACAATGAGAACCATAGGCTTTCCTGTTGCAAGGATGCAAAACCCTGACTGTGTGAATAAAAGGAGGAAAATCCACAATGGCAAAGGCAAAGTTCGAAAGAACCAAACCCCATGTAAACATTGGCACCATCGGCCACGTTGACCATGGCAAGACCACCCTGACGGCCGCGATCACCAAGGTCCTGAACCTGAAGGGCGATGCCGATTTCGTCGATTACGCGAATATCGATAAGGCCCCGGAGGAGCGCGCCCGCGGTATCACAATCAACACCGCGCACGTGGAGTATCAGACCGAGAACCGCCACTATGCGCACGTGGACTGCCCCGGCCACGCCGACTATGTCAAGAACATGATCACCGGCGCGGCGCAGATGGACGGCGCCATCCTGGTCGTGTCCGCGGCCGACGGCCCGATGCCCCAGACCCGTGAGCACATCCTGCTCTCCCGTCAGGTGGGCGTCCCCTATATCGTCGTGTTCATGAACAAGTGCGATCAGGTGGACGATCCGGAGCTGCTCGACCTGGTCGAGATGGAAATTCGTGAGCTGCTCACCGAGTATGATTTCCCGGGCGACGACACCCCGATCATCCGCGGTTCCGCGCTGGTTGCGCTGGAGTGCGCCTCCACCGACCCGAGCGCGCCGGAGTATGCGCCGATTCTCGAGCTGATGAAGGCTGTCGACGACTATATCCCGGCCCCGACCCGCAAGACCGATCTGCCCTTCCTGATGCCGGTGGAGGACGTTTTCACCATCACCGGCCGCGGCACCGTGGCGACCGGCCGTGTGGAGCGCGGTCAGCTGAACATGTCCGACGAAGTCGAGATCATCGGCCTGACCGACGAGCGCCGCAAGACCGTTGTTACCGGTATCGAGATGTTCCGCAAGCTGCTGGACTACGCGGAGGCCGGCGACAACATCGGCGCCCTGCTGCGCGGCGTGCAGCGGAATGAGATCGAGCGCGGGCAGGTTCTGTGCAAGCCCGGCACCATCAATCCGCACACCAAGTTCCATGGTCAGGTTTACGTCCTGTCCAAGGATGAGGGCGGCCGTCATACCCCGTTCTTCAACAACTACCGGCCGCAGTTCTACTTCCGCACCACCGACGTGACCGGCGTCATCTCCCTGCCGGAAGGCACCGAGATGTGCATGCCCGGCGATAACGTCGAGATGGATGTGGAGCTGATCACCCCGATCGCCATTGAGGAAGGCCTCCGCTTCGCTATCCGCGAGGGCGGCCGTACCGTCGGCTCGGGCGTTGTCACCAAGATCAACGGCTGATTGGCCGCTTGGATCTCCCGGCAGACAAAGCGGGAGAACAGAGCCACGCTCTGTTCTCCCGCTTTTTGCCGCCCGCCCCCTCCCTGCCCCTCCCTGCCCCCTCCCCGCTCCCTTCCCGCCCTTCCCATTCTCCCCGCCTGATTGACATGGCCGCAGGCCGGGCCGAGGGCAGGAAGGAGGCAGGAAGAAGGCAGGAAGAAGGCAGGAAGGGGACGGGAAGGGGAGACGGGCCGCAGGCGGTGGAAATCGCGGAAAAGGGACGCGGGGCCTTGCAATGCCGGCATTCCGGGTGTAAAATACAGGCGGGCCGGCAGAGTCCTCTGCCCGCTTTGCCGGCGGCCGTACCTGGCGGCGCCCCCTGTGCGCAGGGCCTGGGGAAGACGGCGGGAGCACCGCCGCAAACAGCAAAAGGAGACGGAAACAATGCAGTTTCGGGATTTGAAAGCCCAGTATGCGGCGCTGAAAACGGAAATCGACGCCGCCATGCAGCAGGTTGCCGGAGACGGCAATTTTATCAGCGGAGCCCAGGTAGCCGAGCTGGAGGAGGCTTTGGCGGAGTATGTGGGCGTGAAGCACTGCGTGACCTGCGGCAACGGCACCGACGCGCTGACCATGGCGCTGATGAGCTGGGAGATCGGGCCGGGGGATGCGGTGTTTGTGCCGGATTTCACCTTCTTCGCCTCGGGCGAGGTGGTGTCCTTCGAGGGCGCGACGCCGATTTTTGTGGATGTGGAAGCGGACACCTTCAATCTGGATCCGGTGCGGCTGGAGGAAGCTGTCCTTGCGGTAAAGGAGGAAGGGAAGCTGACCCCCAGGGCCGTTGTGGCGGTGGACCTGTTCGGGCTTCCCGCCGATTATCGGTCGATTCGGGCCGTCGCCCGAAAATACGGGCTGTTGCTGCTGGAAGACGGCGCGCAGGGCTTTGGCGGCAGCCTGGACGGCCGGCGCGCGTGCAGCTTCGGCGATATTTCCACCACCTCCTTCTTCCCGGCCAAGCCGCTGGGCTGCTATGGGGACGGCGGAGCGGTGTTTACCGACGACGAGGCGACGGCGGACTATCTGCGCTCCATCCGGGTGCATGGGAAAGGCTCCTTCAAATACGACAATGTCCGCATCGGGATGAACTCGCGGCTGGATACCCTTCAGGCCGCCATCCTGCTGCCTAAGCTTCGGGCCTTCCGGGAATATGAACTGGAAGCGGTGAACCGCGCCGCCGGCTGGTATACCGAACGGCTGGCGGACGTGGTGAAAACCCCGGTCGTGCCGGAGGGCTTCGGCTCAAGCTGGGCACAGTATACGATCACACTGGAAAGCCGGGAACAGCGGGACGGCATACAGGCGGCGCTCAAGGAGCAGGGCATCCCCACCATGGTGTATTATCCCAAGCCCATGCACGCGCAGACGGCCTTTGCCGGCCTGCCGCCCGTTTCCTGCCCGGTCAGCGACCGGCTGTGCGGGTGCGTGCTCTCCCTCCCGATGCATCCGTATCTGGGGGAGGGGAATGTGGAGTTTGTCTGCGAAGCGCTCAGAAAGCTGCTGTGACGCCGGAACCGGCGTCTTCCCATATCCCATACGAACGCCGGGGAAGCGCCCTGCCCCTCCTGAGGAGCAGGATGTTTCCCCGGCGCTTTTTTGCGCGGATTTGCCGCTTTTTCAGGATATGCCCAAGGGGGCGCAGCGGGCGGTTACCGCGAGGAAGGGGGGAGCTCCCCGGCCAGCGCCGCGAACTCCGACACCACCCAACCGGTCAGGATGGCGGCGCCTTCCCAATCCATGGCTTCGATGTTGTAGCGCTCCATCGCGTCGTGCACCGCTTTGGCCTCCGCGGCGATGGAGACCGCTTCGCTGAGCAGTTCCCTGGCCGCCCTCCGGTTGAAGGAAAGCAGCTGCCGGCGGGAACGAAGGCCCTCCGTATCGGTGAAGCGGGCGGCATGGATGCGGCGGAAGACGGGAAAGTCCGCCTTGTGCCAGGGGTTGGAGGTGGTGAAGCCTACCCCGATGGAAGGGATGAGAAGATGCTCCAGCTTCTCCTTCGGGAAGAGGGGGCAGGCGCAGCTGATGACATCCAGCCCGGCTTCCAGCGCCCGGCGGCGGAGCTCCTCCAGCAGCAGGCGGGAGGAAGCGCCGTACTCGTCTTCCAGAGAGTAGATGCGGGGGCACAGCGCCTGCAGCGTTTCATGGAAGGTCACCAGCCCCTGCGGGGTGACGGCGGAAAGAAAGCGGCGGATCTCCCGCCCGGACTGTTCGGCACGCCCGCCGAACTCCCGGCCGGCGATCCGGGCGGCGCTCCGCAGGATTTTTTCCTTGTCGGTATATTCCGCCGCGATTCGGCAGCTGTCCCCCAGCAGGGAGGCCGCCGCCCCGAGGAATTTTCGGCAGCGCGCATGCAGTGCGGAGCAGGCTTCGGTGGCTTCCATGATTTTCGGCGCCTGTTCGTGCAGCCGTCCCGCGTCCATGCAGGCGCTCAGGTTGACGATCTGTTCGACCGCCCCCCAGTATTTCGGCTCGATGACATGGGGCGCGGTCGCGTCGATGATGCAGGCCCGGATTTCGGGAAACCGGACGCCGTCCAGCGAGTTCGGGTCGGAGGAGCAGAGGATGGCCTCCGCCTCCAGGCCCTGGGCGGTCATCTCGTTGAGAACCCGCCGCATCAGCGAGGACTTTCCGGTCCCCGGCCCGCTTTTAATGAGATACGCCCGCCAGCCCTGCGCGGGGTCGTAGAGATCGTCCAGATAGCCGACAAAGCCGCCGGGGGTGTTTGCGCCCATAAAGAAGCGGATCGGCGTCTGCATTTCCAAGCTGTCCATAGGTACTCTCCCGTCCCTTCCGTTCGTGTTGAAAGATGGATATGGCCGTTACGGTATCAGCCTATTCCGCGGCGGACCGAATGGTGCCCGTCCGGGGGCGGATTATCGGCAAAATCGCAGAAAGGCCGCCGGCGGCGGGGAAGAAAAGGGAGGTTTTCCGCAAAGCGGGGGCCCGCCGCCTGCGGAGCCGCGGAAACGGCAGGGTGGGAGAGCGTGCGGCAGCATGAGGCGGCATGAGGCAGAATGCGGCAGAATGCGGCAGAACCCCACAGAACGCGGCAGCATGCGGCGGAGGGCATCCCTGTATCGGGCCGGAGAGGGACGGCAAAAAGGGGTCCGCCGCCAACCCCGTTGGCGGCGGACCCCCGAAGGTGTGCGGGATGGCCGTGCCTGCGGCCCTCCCGTTGTGACGCCCGCGTGCAAGGCCGCGTTTCCCCCTGCGGCCGCCGCGCCCTGTCCGCGGGTCAGGACCGGGCGGTTTCCAGCGCGGAAAGATCGATCCCGGCGGCCTCCAGGTCCTCCTCGTCCAGCAGGGTGAGGGCCATGGGCAGGAACTCCTCCCATGTCAGGTTCTGCGAGACGACTTTAAAGTGCGCGCCGTCGACGGTGAATTCCGCGGCGTACCAGTCGATGAACCGTTCGGGGTTCTCGTAGGTTCCGCCGTCCCCCATCGCGTGGTGGCCGAACCGGATCGAAACGTCCCCGATCTGCGTTTCCCCCGCGTTACCCTCCGGCCAGTCGAAGAAATAGCCGGGGCCTCCGGGAAGGCGGCTGGCGTAGACGGCGAACCGCTTTTGCAGCGCGGCGTCCCCGTCCGCCGCGGCGGCACACGCCTCCGTCACCTGGTCGTAGGCAAGGGTGCCGTCGTTGTTGCGGTAGGCCCGGAAGTTTCCGCCTGCCGGGTAGATCAGGCCGGGCAGGACGTAACGGGGGATCAGGCTGCGGCCGATATAGGCTTCCGCTTCCCGGTGGGTCCAGATTTCCTCCTGCATGGTTTCCGGGTCGTAAACCGGCCGGCAGGCGATCCCGATCCCCCCCAGCTCGGCAAATTCGATCGTGGGCAGGACGGGAAGAGGGGCGGAAGACGAAGCGGCGGAAACGCTGCCGGTCGTTGCCCAGGCTGTTTCCGTCGTCCCGCCGGCGGAGGCCGGCAGGGAGGTTGTGCCGGCCGGCGCGGCCAGCAGGAAGGCGGCGCAGACCGCGGCGGCGCAGCCGGCGGTGGGGACCAGAGCGCCGACAAGGCGGTTCCGCCGTTTCTGCCGGACGATCTGCGCGTCCGCCTTGCGGCGGACAGAAGAGCGATAGTCCTCGTTGTTTTTCATAAGCTTCATCCCTTTCAGCAGTCGGAGGGGCCCGGCCGGCGGGGAATGGCCTTAAAAAGCGGTTTCATAAGGCCATTCGTCCTTTTCCAGCCGTGTTTTCAGGGCGTTTTTCGCCCGGGAAGAGAGGTTGTACACCTGTTTGAGGCTTTTTTTCATCACCCGGGAAATTTCCTCGCTGGACAGGCCCTCGAAATAACGCAGGTAAAGCACGGTCCCGTAATCCCGCGGCAGGCTCTTCAGCGCGCCGAGAAGGGCCTCCCGCCGTTCGCGACCGGCGGCTTCGGAAAAGGCGGGACCGTCCGCTTCCTCCCCGCCGGACAGCGCGTCCAGGGAAAGGAGGGGGAGGGCCGTGCGGCGGCGGAGATGGGACATGGCCTTATGCCGGGCGACAGCGTACAGGTAGGTTTTCAGGCTGGACTGGAAACGGTAGCGGCGCGGATGCACGATCAGCTCCACAAAACAGTCTTCGGACAGGTCCTCCGCCGTGTGCCAGTCCCGCACCAGGTAATGCAGAAAGCGGATAAGGCCGTCTTTATACCGCAGGATCACCCCGTCAAGGGACGCCTCGTCCCCTTCCAGGTACTGCCGGTACAGCCGCTCGCCCTCGCCGTATTCCATGCCGCCGCCCCCTTTTCCTCTCCTTGGTGTCCCTCTCTTCACCCATTGGTCGCCGCAGACGCCGTTTTTACTCACCGCTTCCCGTATTTTCCTGTATTTTTTTAATCAAGTGTTCGGGCCGCTCCGCCAGAGGATGGCACGGCGCCCCTCCGGGCCGCCGGCCGACAGGCCCTGCAAACCGCCGCGGGGGCAGGGCGCCGGGCCTTGGCGGATACGGCCCGCGCTGGCCCCCAAACCGGGCCGCCCACCCGCCGGCGAATCCCGGACGGCGCGGCAAAGCGGTTCGCCGCGCGCGGCCGGCCCCGGCCGTACTGCCTCCTCCGGAACGGAGATCGGCAGGGGCGCACCCCGGTTTTGCCGGGCGGCGGGAATCGGCTCCCGGCTGCCCCGCCCGGCGCGGCGCCGGCGCGTACGGGCGCCGGCGGCAACGGCGGCTTTCCTACGGGGCGCGGGGCGATTCGGCCGGCCGCAACCGCCGCGTGCCGCCCCTATATTTTCCACCCCGCCAAAAGCGATCCGCGCCGGGCAGGAGGCCGGCCGCAACCGCCCCTCCATCCGCCTCCGGCTGCCGCCAGACCCGGGTTCCGTGGGGAGCCGGCAGCGTCCCCGCGGGCGCCTGCCCGTTCCCGGAGAAGGCGGCGGCCATCCGGGGCCCCGGGGAAATCACGCGCGGATTATACCATGCGGCCCGGTCCCGGGTCAACGCCGCCGCCCGGCGCCGGAAGGCGTCCTTTTTTCGGCACAGCCTCCCGCGGAGCGCTCTGCACGCCGGCCTGGCCGGACAGCCTACGGCTTACGGCGGCAGCGCCCGGGCAGGAGGCAGGCTGTTCGGCCAATTGCTCTTGAGCGGGCCGCCCGACCCGCCGGCCCTGTTTTGGCCCCCTCTGTTCCCCTCTGTCTCCTCTGTTCCCCCCTGCTTTCCTCCCGGCTGCTTTCCCGGCTGCTTTCCACTTCCCTCCCGGCTGCCGCCCGGGTGGGCGGTTTGCTGGGGAAAGCCCGTCATCGGGCGGAATGCGGCCGGTTCCGGCTGTTTCCGCCGCCGCTTGCCGGCGTGTTTTTCGGGCTGCCTGCGCGGTGCAGAGGCGCAGAACCTGCCGCAATCCAAAAAGCCGCGCCAGCGCCGCGTGACAGACGGACGAGCGCGGCCGGCGTGCTGCCCCTTTATGGGCGTTTTTTGAAACGGGGCGGGGCAAGGGCTTTTTTCCGTCCGCACGGATAACCGTCCCTTTTTCCGGCAGAATAAGAAAGGCGCGGCCGCAGGAGCGGGGAGGGCCGGCGGCGCCGCGAAAAAACGGCGGCGGGCAATCTGTACAAAAGCATACCTTGCAGGTATACTATTCTCGTCGGCGGGACTATTGTGCGTTTCATTGGCGGATGGTATAATTTTGACGGGACACGGGGGCGGCGCGTCCGTCCCGTGCGGCGCCCTCACACAGGACAGCGCTGCCGGCGAAAAGCGGCGGCCGGTTTCGGCAGAGCAGGCCCGCCCGGCGGGCCGCATGGACAGAAAGGCAGGTTCAGAATGACGGGATTCAAAACGGGGGCTTGGGAAAAATTTGTGGATGTGCGGGATTTCATCGTGCGCAACTATACGCCCTATGACGGGGACGACCACTTCCTTGCCCCGCCGACCGAGCGGACGAAAGCGCTGTGGGACGAGGTTTCCGCCCTGATGAAGGAGGAGCGGGCCCGCGGCGGGGTGTACGATATCGATACCCATACCATTTCGCAGATCGACGCCTACGAGCCGGGATACATCGATCGGGAAAAGGAGCAGATCGTCGGGCTCCAGACCGCGGCCCCGCTGGTGCGGGCGATCATGCCCTTCGGCGGCATCCGGATGGTCCGCAATTCCCTCGCCGCTTACGGCAAGGAAATGGATCCGGCGATTGAGACCGTTTTCCAATACCGCAAGACCCATAACGACGGTGTGTTCGACGTATACACCCCCGCGATGCGGGCGGCGCGGAAATCGGGCATCATCACCGGCCTGCCGGACGCCTACGGCCGGGGCCGGATCATCGGGGATTACCGCCGGGTCGCGCTGTACGGCGTCGACCGGCTGATCGAGGAAAAGCGCCGCTCTCACGACGAGGCGGATTACAACGTGATGGATTCCCGCGCCATCCGCCTGCGGGAAGAGCTGGCCGAGCAGACCCGCGCGCTGGAAGCCCTCAAGCGGATGGCGGCTTCCTATGGTTTTGACATTTCCGCCCCGGCGCAGGACACCCGGGAAGCGGTTCAGTGGCTGTATTTCGGCTATCTCGCCGCCATCAAGGAGCAGAACGGCGCGGCCATGTCCATCGGCCGGGTGTCCACCTTCCTGGACATCTACGCCGAGCGGGATCTGGCCGCGGGCCGGTATACCGAAAGCGAGATCCAGGAGTTTGTGGATCATTTCGTCATGAAGCTGCGGATGGTTCGCTTCCTGCGCACCCCCGCCTACGACGAGCTGTTCAGCGGCGACCCGACCTGGGTGACCGAATCCATTGCCGGGCTGTGTACCGACGGGCGGCATATGGTCACGAAGATGTCCTTCCGCTTCCTTCACACCCTGACCAATCTCGGGCCGGCCCCCGAGCCGAACATGACGGTTCTGTGGAGCCCGCGCCTGCCGGAGAATTTCAAGCAGTACTGCGCCAGAATGTCGATCGACACCTGCTCCATTCAGTATGAAAGCGACGAGCTGATGCGCAAGAAATTCGGGGACGACTACGGCATCGCCTGCTGCGTGTCCGCCATGCGGATCGGCAAGCAGATGCAGTTCTTCGGCGCGCGGGCCAACCTGGCCAAGGCGCTGCTGTACGCCATCAACGGCGGCCGGGATGAGAAGAGCGGCGTGCAGGTCGGCCCGGAGATGTTTGCCTGCCGCGGCAAATACCTGGAATACGAGGATGTCAAAAAGAAGTTTGAAAAGACCTGCGACTGGCTGGCTTCCCTGTATGTCAACACTCTGAACGTCATCCACTATATGCACGACAAATATTGCTATGAGAAGCTGCAGATGGCGCTGCACGACGACGAGGTGTTCCGCACCATGGCCTGCGGCGTGGCGGGCCTTTCGGTGGTGGCGGATTCCCTTTCGGCCATCAAGTACGCCAGGGTCCGCCCCATCCGGGACGAATCGGGCCTGGCGGTGGATTTCGAAATCGAAGGCGATTACCCGAAATTCGGCAACAACGACCCCCGTGTGGACGACATTGCGGTGGACGTGGTGAAGATGTTCATGGGCAAAATCGCCAAGTGTCCCACCTACCGTGAGGCCAAACCCACCATATCGATCCTCACCATCACCTCCAACGTGGTGTACGGCAAGAAGACCGGGTCCACCCCCGACGGCCGCAAGGGCGGCGAGCCCTTCGCACCGGGCGCCAACCCGATGCACGGCCGGGACGACCACGGCTGCGTGGCCTCCATGATGTCGGTGGCCAAGCTCCCGTACGATTACAGCGAGGACGGCATCAGCTACACCTTCTCCATTGTCCCCACGGCCCTCGGGCGGGAGGAGGACGAGCGGGAGAAAAACCTGGTCGGCCTGATGGACGGCTACTTCAGCGAAAGCGGCCACCACATCAATGTCAACGTCCTCAACCGCGAGGTGCTGCTCGACGCGATGGACCATCCGGAGAAGTATCCGCAGCTGACCATCCGCGTGTCCGGCTATGCCGTCAACTTTGTGAAGCTGACCCGCGAGCAGCAGCTGGACGTGATTAACCGCACCTTCCACACCCGCTTCTGAGCGGCCTGCATCGTCTTGGCGGCGGACAACGGCGGAGCGGCCGATCCGCACCCAGGCTGTCCGGGACATTGCCGGCGGTTTGCCGTCGCTTTTCGGCTCGCTGCCGCACTGCCGGAAAGGCCAGGCCTCTGCATAACGAAGGGCGCGCCGCAAACTCCATTTTGCGGCGCGCCCTTCTTGTCCCGGCACGGCGGACAATCCTCCTCGGCAGGAAAGCAGCCGAATTATTACAAAACGTATTATATAATTAAAATATTACGAATAAGAGATGCTTTTTATAAACCGAAAACTCCGAATTGTATATAGTTTGTCATTTTATACAATTAGTAAAATATCTTTCAAAAAAATAAGAGGCCAAACGCGGGAAAACTTCTTGTTTTTTCGACAGGGTCCGTTACAATAGAGAGCGGGCCGGCTTTGGAGCCGGCGGAAAGGCGGAAACCAATGAAGAATGTTCTGGGGCGCATCCATTCGGTGGAGAGCTTCGGCGCGCTGGACGGGCCGGGCATCCGGTACGTGCTGTTTCTGCAGGGCTGCCCGCTGCGCTGCGTGTTCTGCCACAATCCGGATTCCTGGCACCGCGGGGGCGGGCAGAGGATCGGCTCGGTGGATGTGGTGAACGATATCCTGCGGTACCGTCATTTCATTCGCAGCGGCGGGGTGACCCTTTCGGGCGGCGAGCCGCTGATGCAGCCGGAATTTGCGGCGTCGCTGATCGAAGGCTGTCACGAGCACGGCCTGCATGTCGCGGTGGATACCTCGGGCGGGGTGGCGTTCCTGGCCTGCCGGGAGGCGGTGGAGGAGGCCGACCTGCTGCTTCTGGACATCAAGGCGGCGGAGGACGCCCTTTTCCGTAAAATCACGGGAAGAGGGATGGACAACACCCTGGAGATCCTGGCCGCCCGGGAGCGGCTGGGCCGGCCGGTTTGGATCCGGCATGTGCTGGTGCCGGGGCTGACGCTGGACGACGGCCAGCTGCACCGGCTGGGGAGGCTGCTGCGGGATTACCAATGTATCCATCGGGTGGAGCTTCTCCCCTTCCACAAGATGGGGGAGTACAAATGGGAAGCGCTCGGCGAACCGTACACCCTGTCCGCCGTACAGCCTCCGGAAGCCGCGGAGGTGGAGCGCGCCCGCGCGCTGCTGCGCGGCTATGGGCTGGACGTGCACTGATGCGGGGCCGCCGCGGCGAACCGGCGGCAGAAAGAAGGGATCAACGCATGGATTTACTCCTTCGTCCCTACCGGGAGGAGGATCTCCCGGCGATCACCGCCCTGTGGAACCAGGTGGTGGAACAGGGGGACAGCTTTCCGGGGGACCGTCCGCTTTCCCCCGGCGAGGCGGCGGATATGTTCGCCGCCCAGACCGATACCATTGTCGCGTGCGGGGACGGCGAGGTGGTCGGACTGTACATCCTGCACCCCAACAACATCGGGCGGTGCAGCCAGATCGCCAACGCCTCCTATGCCGTGCGCAGGGACCGCCGCGGCGGAGGAATCGGCCGGCGGCTGGTGTGCGATTCGCTGCGGCGGGCGAAGGCCCGCGGCTTTGCGGGGATGCAGTACAACGCCGTGGTCAAAAGCAACACCGCCGCCATCGCCCTGTACTTAAAGCTCGGCTTCACGGTCCTTGGCACGGTGAAGAACGGTTACCGCCTGGCGGACGGGCGCCTTACCGATACGCTGATATTTTATTACGGTCTGGCGGACGGCGAGCTGCCGCCGCCGTAGGATACGAACATTCCCGGGACGGCGCGGCCGCCCCGTCAGTCATGCCGGCCGGGCAGCAAGCCCGGCCGGCATGACTTTTTCCCCTCCCCGCCCGCAAAGGGGCGGAAGGCTGTTACAGCTTGCGCGCACAAACGATCACGGTGCTGTTGATGTAGGCGGCGCAGCCTCTCGCGTCGAGGCGGCCGCTTCCGGCGGGGGGCGTCTCCCCCGCCGGGACGCTGGACTGCTCCAGCAGCTTTTCCACCTTCATCCCGTGCCTGGCCAGGCAGTTGATATAGGAGGACAGCTTCCAGTTCCTCAGGTACAGCGGCTGGCCGGCTTTCTGCAGGGGGATATCGGGTTCCGATACATAGCAGCGGTTCAGAACCAGCCTCCCGTTTTCGTTGGAAAGGCAGGGAAGCAGCGGATTGTCCCATGAAAAAATAAAAAACCCGTTGGTTTTCAGGTAACGGGATACCAGGCCGATCGTTTTGGGCAGGTCCATGGTCCATCCGATGCCGTAGATCGAATAAACGCAGTCGAAATAATGGAAGGGAAGGCCGGGGTTCACCTCCATCGGGGAGACGAAAAGCTGCGCCTGCACCTGGTTTTCCCGCAGCAGCAACCGCGCCTTTTCGATCTGACGCGCGGAGATATCCAGCCCCCAAAGCTCCCTCGCTCCCTGCCGGGCGTTGTAGAGAAGGGAGCGGCCGTCGCCGCAGGCGATTTCCAGCACCGCCTTGTTGCGCAGGTCCCCGAACAGCCGGAGGGTTTCCTCCCCGGCGGAAAAGGGGCCGTAATCCGGCAGGGCAATCCCCCGCCACTCCGAGGCGCCGATCTGATCCCACGCGGCCGAATTTCGGTTGAGAAGCTCGGATGTCTTGACAGGGAGAACATCGCTCACACTGCCGATTCCCTCTCCCCCCTGGAAGAGGGCGTCGATGGAGACGTGAAAGTAGTCCGCGATTTTGGGCAGCAGCACAATGTTGGGATACGCTTTTCCGGTTTCCCATTTGCTGATTGCCTGTACGGTAATGCCGAGCGAATCCGCCAGGGCTTCCTGGCTGATGTTGTATTTTTTGCGCAGCTTTTTGATGGACTCGCAAACGCTGATTTCCATTCTTGCTTCCTCTCAAATGCTCAAACTTCCCCGCATTCTATTGTAAACGACTTGCGTCGGGCTTTCAATAACAGGGTTTTCGATTGGCTATCAACCAATAGTAGACAATCGTTCAATTTCGTAAGCTGTAAGAGAACCAGGGAGCAAATGGAGGCAAGGAAACCGGGGCAATGGGACGTCAAGGGGCCGCGAAAAAGGGGAAAGCAGGAGGGAGGAGAGGGGGGCAAAGGGGGGAAGGAGGGAAGGTAAGAAGGGGAAAAGGGAGAAAGGGAGAAAGGAGAGGAAAGGAGGCCCCGGAAGGAAAGGGAGGCGTTTCCCTGCCGCGGCCGGCTGCGGCGGGAGGGGCGGGCAGAGAGGGAGAGGAGGAAGAAAGGGAGAGGGGGAAGGAAACAGAGAGAAAGTCCGGCGGCCAATGGAAAACGGGGCGCCGCTTCGGAATTTTCAAGGAGTGGGCCCTGGCTTTTTGGGCGGAAATGTGCTATAATAAGAAAGAACGCAACGCGCGGTTTGCCTGGCAGAACGTAAGTCCGGTTGACGCAAACCCGCGTTTTTCTTATCCGGATTAAGCGGCTTAATCCGGCTTATCCGGCGGCGGACACGGCGGGGAAGGCGGCTTCCCCGCCGGCATCCCGCGGCGAAAACGGGAAAGGGGTTGCGGTATGGAGCACAAACGGTATGCGGCGGGAGACACGGTCATGTATGCTGCCCAGGGGGTATGCCGGGTTCAGGGGGTCGAGGAAAAAACCTTCGCCGGGTCCCGCGCGGAGTATTATATCCTTCAGCCGGTGTATGCGCCGCAATCCACCGTGTACGTGCCGGTGGATAACGCCGCGCTGACGGACAAAATGCGGCGGCTTCTGTCGGCCGAAGAGGTCTTACGCCTGATCCGGTCGATGCCGGAGGAATCCTCCGCGTGGGTCGAGGACGACGGCGCCCGGAAGGAAGCCTATCGGGAAATCCTGGCGCACGGCGACCATCGGGAGCTGATCCGGGCGGTGAAGGCGGTCTACCGGCGCCGGCAGGAACTGCAGGAAAAAGGGCGAAAGCTGCATGCGGCCGATGAGCGGTTTTTCAAGGAAGCGGAAAAGATGCTGTACGACGAGTTTGCGCTGGTGCTGAACCTCCGGCCCGAGGAGGTGCTTCCCTTTATACTGGACCAGATCCGGCAGGAGGACCGGAGGAAAGCGGAAGAGGGGAGCGGGACGCGGTAAAGGTGCGGCAGGCACGCGGTAAATACAGGGCGTGGAGGACCCGCCTCCCGCGGCAGGGACGGGCGGGCATCCTCCGCCGGCCGGGGGGAAGCGGCGGAAGGCGGCGAACCGAAATGCCGCAGGAGCCCGCCGGAAGCGGCCGCCCGATACGCCAAAAAGCCCCAAAGGCCGCCCAAAAAGCATTAAAAAACCGCCGCAAAGCTGGCGCTGTCAAACCAGCTTTGCGGCGGCTTTTTTGAGTGAAGGGGCCTCCCCGGCGCAAGGCAAACCCGGGGCCTGGGCATTGGCTGTCCGCGCAGTGAGCGGGGGGAGAGGGGGGAGAGGGGGAGAGGGAGAGAAGGGGGAGGGGGACGCATGAAAGGCGTCCCGGAAGAACGCGGCGGAAGATACAGGCGAAGAACGGCAGGGCCGGGATGCGGACACACACCGGCGCCGCTTGGGACTGCCTGCCGGCCGTGTCCTCCGCGGGGCTTGTCCGGGTGACCGGCCGGCCCATTGTACTCCCGGGCCGGCGCGGAGCCCCGCGGCTCCGGCGCTTTCGGCCGCGGATGGTCGGGGAGCGGGCGGCGCTCCTTTCAGGCTTTGCTCACCCCAAGCAGGGCGGCGCCGATCACACCCGCGTCGTTCCCCAGCTCGGCAATCGCGATCCGGGTGCGCTGTGTCCCGAACCGGGCATAGTCCTCCCGGTCCACGATTTCGCGCAGCGGGAGGAGAAGGGCGTCCCCCTCCTTGCTGATGCCCCCTGCCAGGGAAACCAGATCCGGTTGGAAGATGTTGATGATGTTGGTCAGCCCGGCGGCCAGCGCTTCCACATATTCGCGCACCACCCGCGCGGCCGTGCCGTCGCCTGCGCGCATCCCGTCAAAGGCGGTGCGGCCGTTGACGCCGGACAGCCCGCCCTCCGCCGTCTGCCAGAGCGCCGAATCCGGGTCGGCGCGCATGGCTTCCCGGGTGGACTGGATAAGGCCGGTGGCGGAGGCGTATGCCTCCCAGCAGCCCTTGCGCCCGCAGGTGCAGGGCCTGCCGCCCGCCTGGATGACCATATGCCCCAGCTCGCCCCCGGCGTGGTTGCTGCCGCTGTAAATCCGCCCTCCGAGGATTACCCCGCCGCCGACCCCCGTGCCCAGGGTGATGGCGACAAAATTGCGGATATCGGCCTGCGCGGCCGCCCCGGCCAGATATTCGCCGTAGGCGGCGGCGTTGGCGTCGTTTTCCACCCGGATCGGCCGGCCGAGACGGTCGCCGAGGTGTTTTCCCATCGGGACATTGTGAAAGTCCAGGTTGTTCGCATACTGGATGTCGCCGCTGTCCGGGTTGACGCTGCCGGGGCAGCCGACGCCGACGTATTCCACATCCTGCAGGCGGATCCCCGCCTTCTGCGCGGCCTCCTGCGCGGCGGCGGCCATGTCGTCCATAATGGCTTCCGCCGGGCGGGGACACGCGGTCTTTCTCGCCGCTTCGGCCATGATGCGGTACTCCTCGTCCAATACGGCGGCGGCGATGTTGGTGCCGCCCAGATCGATTCCCAGATAATAAGGCATGGTGGATTCCCTCCCGTTGTTTTTTCTCATTTTTCAGGACTCTTACGCTTTTTCACGTTTCTTCCCTCTTGTTGGGCTTCTTCACGCTTCCTCAGGGCCCGCGGCGGTCAGCAGAAAGGCGGCGTTCCCCTCCAGCCGGTAGCCGCCAAGCCCCGCCGGGAGGAAGAGGCTGTCCCCTTTGCCGAAGGGAACCGGCTCCCCCTGCCAGCGCAGCTCCCCCCGGCCGTCCAGGATAAGCAGGTGACGGAAGCTTTCCGCCCCGACCGAAAAATCCGCGCCGCCGGACAGCCGGACGTGGCGGACGGTGAAATACCGGCAGGTTTGCAGCAGGGTCTCCTCCGCCCCCTCGTGCCGCAGGGACGGGCGGGAAACCTTCGGCGGGGCGGCGGGACGCCGGTCGACCACCTCCACCGCTTTGTCGATGTGGAGCGGGCGGGGGCGGCCGGCTGCGTCCTTGCGGCCGTAATCGTATACCCGGTAGGTGACGTTGCTGTTCTGCTGGATTTCAGCGATCAGGATCCCCTTCCCGATCGCGTGCAGGGTGGTCGCCTCAATGAAAAAGACGTCGCCCTTGTGCACGGGGACCTCGTTGACCGCTTCCATCAGGGTGTTGGACTCAATCCGCTCCCGCAGCTCCTGCCGGGTCAGGGCTTTTTTAAACCCGTAGATCAGCGTTGCGCCGGGGTCGCAGTCCACGATATACCACATTTCGGTCTTCCCGGCGGAATGCTCCACCCGGCGGGCGTATTCGTCGTCGGGATGGACCTGCACCGAAAGCCGGTCCTTCGCGTCGATCAGCTTGATCAGCAGGGGGAAGTCCTCCCCTTTCGAAAAGCCCGCCCCCACGAAGTCGGGGTGCTGCGCCACGACCTCGGCCAGGGCCATGCCCTGAAAGCTGCCGTTTTTCACCCGGCTGTTCCCGTCCGGATGACAGGACAGCTCCCAGCTTTCCGCCAGGGGGGTCAGGTCGGTTTGCTTGTGGTATTCGGTTTTCAGACGCTCGCCGCCCCAGAGATAGTCCTTAAAGGCGGGAGAGAGGAGCAGAGGGTACCGCATGGATGCTTTCCTTCCTTTCGTGATGGGGTGAGGCCGTCAGCTTACGGGCGGCGGCGCGCCTTTCCCGCCCGCCAGGGCCTTGTGCTCCCGGACAAGCTCTTCCACGAGCCGGCGGAAGCTCCAATGCTGGTTGACCGGGGTCACCACGGCTTTGATCGGCGCCGATATCCCGTTTTCCCGCAGGGCGCGCAGAAGCAGGTCCATACGGGTGCTGGACAGGCCGCACAGGCAAAGGACGCCGCCGCCGGGCGGGGCAAAGCCGCCCGGCGCTTCCTTTTTGGCAAAGCCGGGAAGCCCGGCAAGGTACCCCACGTCCTGGCCGGTTTCATCGGCAAGCACCCGGCGTTCCTCCATGGCAAGCCGCTGCAGAACAGCGGACAGGCGCGGCTGCGCCGCCTCGTCGATGCCAAAGGCGAGCACCCGTTCGGGCTGTTTTTTCATCGCGTGCGCTTTCATACCGCCGCCTCCGTACACAGATTGGCCGCCGGCCCGCGGACGATGGACAGCGGCCGGCTTCTGCTGTCTATTTAACCACAAAAACGCCGCCTTGGCAAGGCGGCGTTTTTGCGCGGAGGCGCTTGGGGGCCGGCGTTCGGCCGCCCTTGCGGAAAAGGCGCCGTTTTCTGTGCAAGGGGAAGGGGGGGCCGGGGCGCCCGCCAACGCAGCCGCGCCGGCGCCGGAAACGGCGGCTCCAAACGGCGACGTCCGTGCATGGGCCGGCGGCCGGAGCAGCCCCTGCCGTCTGCCGGATTGCCGCCGCGGCCGGCTCCTTTTCCCTCCGGCCGGGTGCGCCGGGGCGGAGAACGCCCCGGCTTCCGTGTCCGTGAGGGCCGAGCCTGCGGCGTCGTCCAGAGGAGGGCCCCGCCGCCTGCGGCGGGGGAAACGCCCATGCCGCAAAGCGAGGCCGGGCCGCCGGCAAAGGGCGCCGTTGCTCCGTCCCTCGTTCCGTGCGGGATATTAATTCGAAAACAAGCCGTTTCGGCGGCCGCCGGCGTTTGCCTCCAGGTGCGGGCTCCCACCGTCCCCGCCTGACGCCCGGCGCGTTCCCGCGAGAAAGCGCCGGTTCGGTTGGGAGCGGCAGGCCGGTCCCGGGTTTTGACGCAGCGGAGCCGCCGGCCCGCCCGGATGCAGGATACCGTCCCGCGCACAGGCTTTTCCGCGGCCGGGCCGCGGTTATGACAGGATTTCCTGTTTGCGTTCCAGGATCGCTTCCGCGATGGCGCAGGCCGGGCAGTCGCAGTACCGTGCCCCGGCCTTCTTGATCTCCCGGGCGTGCGCGGCGATGCCGGCCGCGGTATCCGCCCCGAAATAAGCCGCGCCCTTTTCGGATTCGGCAAAGCCGATCAAATTGTCGATCGGCATAATGTCCGCTTCCAGCTCGTCCAGGTATTGCCGGGTCGCGGCGCTTTCCGCATCGGTCCCCACGGCGGCCAGCCACTGCCGGGCCGCTTCCCCGGCTTCCTTGCTGCAGGTCGGCGCACCGATCAGCGCCTTCGTTTTTTCGACAAGATCGTCCAACACATTTTTCTCCATGCCCCATTCACCGTCTTTCTGTAGGATTAAGAATATTTTACCACAGCCGTGCCGCCGGTACAAGGCGGGAACCGGCCTTTTCGCGGCTTTTCCGCCCTCCTGCCCCCTCCTGTTCCCTCCAGTCCCACCCCCGTCCGTGCAGGGACTCCCACCCGACAGGAGGAGCCGGCCGCCGCTTCGGGATTCCCACCGGCATTTGACATGCCGCTCCCTGCGGAGGGGCGCGTGCCGCCGCACGAACGGGGAATCCATGGGCAGCCTCTTTTTTAGCAGGAACACAGATCCTTTTCCGGAGCAGAGAAAAAGGCTGCGGACAGGAAGCCCGCGGCCGGCAGTCCCCGCGGCGGGAAACGGGTTTTCCCAAGAGGGTATTCAATGCGGCCTTTGCTGCTTGCCCATTTATTAAACCGCATCCGGCAAGGGAAATGACGTTTTGGAAAGGACGCCCGTGTATGGAGCGTGTCAGCCGCCGTTTTTCCAAGGGTGTTTTTTAAAACGGCGTGAATTCACAAAAATTGCAGGGAAGGGATTGCATTCTTCACCAAACTCGTGTATTATATAAATACCAATTTTAAATTTTGTATTTTATATGGTCTGGAGGAAGGCGGAAAAACATGGCGCGGAAAGCCTATTCTGAGCAGGAACGGGAACAGGTGCGGGAAGCCCTGCTGACTACTGTGATTCAGTGCATTGTGGACCGGGGGCTGATCCACAGCAGCATTGATGTCCTGTGCAGGAAAGTGGGCATCTCAAAGACTTTTTTCTACACCTTCTTTTCCTCTAAGGAAGATTTGGTATTACAGGCGCTTCGGGATCAGCAGCCCAAGCTGCTGCGATACGCCCGGCGGCTGATGGACACGCCCTCTCTCAGCTGGCGCGAGGGGGTCAGGACCTTTTTGGAGACCTGCTGCTACGGTGCGAAAAGCGGCATCGCGGTGTTATCCATTGAGGAGGAACAGGAGGTTTATCGCTGCCTCTCCCAGGAAAATTTCCGGGCCTTCCGCGAGGATCAGATCAAATTGTACCGCGGCCTGCTCGCGGTCTTCGGCCTTCCCGTGGACAGCATCGATCCGCGCCTGTTCGGCAATCTGGCCCTGTCCATGATGATGGTTTACAAGGCCATTCCGGATGCCATGCCCTTCCTGTTTCCGGAAACCGCGGAGGATATGGTGGAGTTTCAGATCAACGCCCTGCTGGATGAGATGCAGCGGGCGAAAGAAGGAACAAACCGGGTGAAAGACGATGCACAGAAATAAACGGCGCTCCCCCGTGAGGGCGCAAAGCCATCAAATGCCGGCAGCCCCGGAAAAGGGCCGGTTTCGGGAAACCGGCTTCCGGTTCCGCACGGCCTTTTCACGCCCTGCGTCAGTCTGTCTTTATGGCGGTGCGGCGCGGGGCTTTTCCGCCTTTGATAGGAGGTGTTTTCGATGGGCCTGCCGAAGCGTGACGGCGTGAACGGCCGCTGTTGCCTGATCCATAAGCCGGATACCGGCCCGGAGGTACGGGAGCACGCCGGCCGGTGCATTCAGGACATCCTGGACGGTACTGCCCGTGAAAACCATTCCGGCTGCCCGGTTCACCATGTCGGGGCGGAGTCTTCCTGCCCGAAGAAGCGGGCAGGGACAAAAAGTCTCAGGGCTTTCTCTGGCGGGATGTGCTCCGGGTCATCCGGGGAAAGGATTCCGGGAATCGCGGCGGAAAGGCCGTCCAGACGGCGCCAAAGGAATGGAAGGAGAAGTACCGGCAGGTGTTTGCGTAAGGGGGTCAGCCTATGTCAAACTTTGCAGAACGGATAGCGGATGCGCTGGACATCCTGAAATATGACGGAGCCGTACAGGATACCCTGGCGGAGCTGCGGAAAAAGTGGGGCGCGCAGGCCCCGGCGCTGCTGGACGGGCGGTTTGATGCGGTGGGCGTGCAATATATGCAGCTTTCCCACGAAAAAGGGGCAGCGGCCCTGGGGCAGGAACTGTCCGCCTTCGGCTGGGCGTTGTACGACCTGGACGGGGAGGACGAGTACCTGTTTGTCCTGATCCCCCAGGGAGAACGGGAGGCGTTTGAAGCCTTCTGCAAGCAGCAGGGACAGTATTGCCGCCTGATGAAGCAGCCCCGGCGCGGCTGGGGCGACCACGCCAGGGAGCAGAATCCCGGCGCTGTGATGCCCTGTGAGGAGTACATTCTGGAGGACGAATACGACTATTTCTTCAACTCCCTGGCGGGGGACTTCGCCGCCGGCGAGTGGAAGCCCCGGGGCGGGGAGAATTGGCAAAACGGCTGCGTGGCCGACCTGTGCCGGCGGCCGCCCCAGGTGACCCGGGCCAGGAGCCTGCCGGGGCTGTGCAGCCTTACCTATTCCCCGGAGCTGGGCGTCTACGGGGCGGCCAGGAGCGGCGGCAGCAGCATTGGCCGGGCTCTGGTTGGGAAAAATCCGGCCAACCTGAACTGGTTTGAGCCGTCACCCGTCGGCTATGACGGCCCGCCCCGCTCCCTTCGGTGGATCGGAAATTCCCTCTGGGTGGGGGACCCCTGCAACGCCACCCGGATCGAGCTGACCGACCGGGGCACCCGGAAGGAGGTCCAGAACTGGCCGCTGCCCAAGGACGGCTGGAGCGGCAGCTATCACTGCGGCATCACGGCGGATGGACTGGGCCGGGTGTACTTTTCCAACGAGTGGTGCAGGGGGACGATCTACCGCTGGGCGGACGGTCAGGTGACCAAGCATTTCTTTCCCTTGGACGGGTACGACCACCTCTCCGAAGCGGTGCCCGTCCCCGGCGCCGGCCGCATCTACATGATCCACGCCGTCAGCGGCAAAGGGCGGGTGGAGGAATGCCTGCTGGAGCTTGACATGGACACGGGGCGCTGCCGCATCGCCGCCCTGCCCGGCATGGGGGAAGACTTGAAACTGCGCTGGTTCACCGGGGACTGGCTGCTGGTACAGGGAAACGGGGAAATCCTCTCCGACGACTTTGCCCAGCTCATCCATATGCCCACCCGGGAGGTGCTCCGCATCCGTCCGGGGATGTTCGGCGGGGAGAAATTACAGCACATCGGGATGCTCACCGACGGCACGGTGGTCATCGTTACCCGGCGGAACCGGGTAGGGCCGGTGTTCCGTTATCCCACCGATTTCTGGGGCTTCCTGCGGACGGCGGGCAAGCCCCGTAAGCTGGAACCCTGGCGGGAGTACCGGGAGCTATACCCCCATATTCCCTTCTTTCTGCCGGGAGAGGAGCCGGAGCCGCCGCAGGATGACCGTGATGCGCAGCCCGGCCATGCCGCTCCCCTGCTCCGCCCGCAGTTCGACCGGCTGCCCCGGGCGGAAAAGCGGGCGCTGATGGAACGTCTGGCCGCCCGCTATGGTATGGCCTTTCTTGGCCTGCAAACCTTCGCCCGCTGGGGCCAGAGCTGCACCACCGGGGTGTTTGAAAAGGATGGCCGGGAGTTCGTCTTTGTTCCCGGCGATACCGTCACCCTGGGATGGGAACAATTCGCCGTAGGGCTGAATCAGGAAAGCCGGGATGAGTTGGAGTACCTATTCCGGGAATGGGAGATGGAACAGGACCCGGAGGAGCTGATCCGGGAGAGCATGGCTCCCGTTCGACAGGCAGCCATCGGCCCCATGCTGGTGGGCCGGGAGCTGGAGGAACTGTGCTGGGAGCCGGTGGCGCTGGACGATCCCCGCCTGCGCCCAGAGTGGCTGGAGGAGTTTCGGCAGTTCGCCCTGACCGGACGGGACAGCCTGACCCTGGTGGGCCACGCCCGCTTCGAGCGGGATGGGGACGGCTGGCAAGCCGCCCTCTACCATCGGATGAACTATTCGGACTTTCGGAGCCAGCTGGAAAAGCAGGGCCTTTCCCTGCCCACGGCGGACGAGTGGGCCTATCTGTGCGGCGGCGGATGCCGTACCCTGTTCCCCTGGGGGGACGGACTGGACTACTCCATGCGCCTGCAC